>NZ_JAUSTU010000004.1:0-240705 GCF_030813005.1 Anoxybacillus andreesenii | reverse complement strand
GTGGAAATTTCAATATCAAGAGAGACTTTTAAATCATGAAATCGCTACCAATAATAAGGTGAAGAAATTTCTGCCCACAAATACTTGACTCAATCTTTAATAAATGATGACCTGAAAAATGCCTCCATCTATGTTACGATGAAGAAAGCAGAAAAAAACAAAAAAGCATTTATGATAGAAAAGGCAGTGGAGGTATTGGAGAACAAGGAGAAATTACTAGTCTTAATTGGACCAACAGCCGTTGGAAAGACGAGTTTGAGCATCGCATTGGCAAAGAAATTCCGTGGTGAAATCATTAGCGGGGATTCGATGCAAATATATAAGGGGATGGATATTGGTACTGCCAAGATTAGTCAGGAGGAGATGGAGGGGATACCACATCATCTCATCGACATTAAATTTCCACATGAATCATTTTCCGTTGCTGAATTTCAGCAGCTTGTCAGGGAGAAGATAACTGAAATATCGAATCGGGGAAACCTTCCGATGATTGTCGGTGGGACGGGTTTGTATATCCAATCGGTTATTTATGATTATCAGTTTTCTGATGTGCCTTCAGATGATACATTGCGAAAAAACTTGGAGATAAAAGCGGCAGAAGAGGGAAATCAGGCTTTATATGATGAATTATTGAAAGTGGATCCCGAGGGGGCCGATCATATCCATCCAAATAACCTTCGACGAGTTATTCGAGCTCTGGAAATCTATTACTGTACGGGAAAAACGATGTCCGATGTTCAAAAAGAACAGAAGCCAGATCTTCTTTATGATACAGCAATCGTTGGCCTTACGATGGACAGAGAGAGATTATATGACCGAATTAATGAGCGCGTCGATTTGATGCTTGAACAAGGTTTGTTGGAGGAAGTGAAAACCTTGTATCAAAAAGGAATCAGGGATTGCCAATCGATTCAGGCTATTGGATATAAGGAACTGTATGATTATTTTGATTATAAAACAACCCTTGAAGAAGCGATCGAGCAGCTGAAACAAAATTCTCGCCGCTATGCGAAACGACAGCTAACCTGGTTTCGTAATAAAATGGATGTTGAATGGTTTGATATGTCAAATGTGGACTCAATGGTACAGTTACATAAAAAAATTGTGGAAATTTCAACTTATATTGAAGGAAAGCTAGAAATAAAATCGAATACATAATAATAGAGATAAAAGAGGAGGATCCCATAATGAAACAATCCATTAATATTCAAGATCAATTCTTGAACCAATTACGTAAAGACGGCAGCAGTGTTACAGTATTCCTATTGAACGGTTTCCAATTAAGAGGTCAAATAAAAGGCTTTGACAACTTTACAGTTCTGTTTGAATCAGAAGGTAAGCAACAGCTTGTCTATAAGCATGCTATATCGACCTTTGCACCACAAAGAAATGTGCAAATTGATTTAGAAGTACCACAATCATAATATTTATCAAGGGTCCCGCTTCGGTTTCGAGGTGGGGCCCTTTCTTTGAATTTGTTTGTTGAATACGGTCTAGCCCTTTTGATAATGAAATAACATTTTGCTGAATACATATAGAACAACAGCAAATTTCCTGGCAATGTATAGGCATTTGTCACGGATATAACATCATTTGAGTATACTGTTGAAAAATGTGAGGTGAACGCTTTGGATCAACCTTTTCGCATGAAAGATAACGGACAAATCAGCATTGTACTAAATTCACAAAAAAGGAAGACCGTGGCGAAAGACTTTCCAGAACCAAAAGTTGTTCCAAAGATCTTACCCCAGGAACACGAGGCCTTACGGGAAATAGAACAAGAGCTAGGGGCTCTTGTTGGAATGGAAGAAATGAAAAAAAACATCAAGGAAATTTATGCATGGATATATGTCAATAAGAAAAGGGAAGAAACGGGCTTGAAGGCCGGCAAACAGGCTCTTCACATGATGTTTAAAGGAAATCCGGGCACCGGAAAAACAACGGTCGCAAGGTTAATAGGCAAGCTTTTTCAAAAAATGAACGTTCTTTCAAAAGGACATTTGATTGAAGCTGAACGAGCTGATTTAGTTGGTGAATATATCGGCCACACTGCCCAAAAAACAAGAGATCTTATTAAGAAAGCAATGGGGGGAATTCTATTTGTCGATGAAGCCTATTCCTTGGGGCGTGGTGGAGAAAAGGACTTTGGGAAGGAAGCCATTGATACAATGGTAAAGCATATGGAGGACAAACAGCATGATTTCATCCTCATCCTTGCCGGCTATTCAAGGGAGATGGATCAATTTTTGTCCTTAAATCCAGGACTCCATTCGCGCTTTCCCCTCGTCATTGATTTTCCAGACTACACAATCGATCAATTGATGGAAATTGGCGACAAAATGCTCCAGGAAAGAGAATACTCGCTCAGCTATGAAGCAGAGAAAAAAATCCGGGAGCATTTATTTTGGATAAAAAATTCACCAGGTAGAACAAGCTTCTCGAATGGCCGCTATATGCGAAATCTCATTGAGAAGTCGATTCGTGCACAATCCATGCGGCTGCTTCTGCAAAACAGCTTTGACCGGCACGATCTCATGACCCTCAGAAGCAATGACCTCGTATTCGAAAAAGAATAGCAAAGGGATTCAGTCAGCAAGCTGAATCCCTTTGCTTGTACAACAGCATCTCTGCTATCATAAAAATATGGTACCTGGTACCGCCCGTGGATTTTTGGGTGGTTTTGTCCATGTGGGGTGGACAGTATACCCCATCACGTACAGTAGGAGGAGTCTATTAGTGGAGCAAAGAAAAGAAACATTGGAAAAGGTCATTGTCGTTGGCTGTCAAACAACAGATGATGATTTAAAATATAAGTACTCGATGGATGAATTAGAGTCATTAACCTCCACGGCAAAAGGGGAGGTTGTGGCAAAATTAATTCAAAAGCGGGATCGCATCCATCCGTCTACCTATATAGGCAAAGGGAAGGTTGCTGAATTAAAGGCATTAGAGGAGGAGCTTGAGCCAGATCTGATCATTTTTAATGATGAATTATCTCCGAGTCAGGTGCGCAATCTTTCATCAGAAATAAGTGTGCGGATCATTGATCGTACCCAATTGATTCTGGATATATTTGCGGGGAGAGCTCGGTCAAAGGAAGGAAAGCTACAGGTGGAGCTTGCACAGCTTCAATATTTATTACCGAGGCTTGGCGGACAAGGTATTCAGCTTTCAAGGCTTGGGGCAGGGATCGGGACAAGGGGACCTGGGGAAACGAAGCTTGAGTCGGATCGTCGCCATATCCGCAGGAGAATTGACGATATTAAAGGACAGCTATCAGTTATCGTTCAGCATCGTGATCGTTACCGCGAGAGAAGGAAAAAGAATAAGGCCCTCCAAATTGCTCTTGTCGGCTACACGAATGCGGGGAAATCAACCCTTTTCAACCGTCTGACAGAGGCAGATGCCTTTGAAGAGAACCAATTATTTGCAACCCTTGACCCGATGACAAGAAAGGTGATCTTGCCAAGCGGCTTTGGGGCACTCCTAACCGACACCGTCGGGTTTATCCAGGACTTGCCAACAACATTAGTGGCAGCATTTCGCTCCACACTGGAGGAAGTGAGGGAAGCAGACTTCATTCTCCATGTCGTCGATAGCTCTAGCCCGGATTATTATCAGCATGAGGAGACCGTTCATAAGCTCCTAGAGGAGTTAGAGGTACAGCAAATCCCCCAGCTAACCGTTTATAACAAAAAGGATATAAAGCATCCGGATTTTGTGCCGACCGCCAAAACAGAAACGGTTCTTATCAGCGCTTTTGATGAAGGGGATCAACAGCAGCTTAAGCAAAAAATTGAAAAAATACTCCTGCAAATGATGGAATATTATCATGTTGAAGTACCCGCAACGGAAGGAAGGCTTCTGTCACAGCTCAAAAATGAAACTATTTTGCGCGAGTTAAACTTCGATGAAGAGAAACAGCTATATGTATGTAAAGGGTATGCATTAACAGATCACAAAATCTCGGGGCAGCTGAGAAATTATTTTGTTTAAGAGAAGGAGAACACCATGTTTCAACAATTAACCTATGGGGATAAATTAGAAAAAATCATCAATGAGGTTGAGGCTCAAATAGGTGCTTTACACAAAGAAATAGATGCACGTATTGACCGCAATCAATTCCGTGTCCTTTCAAGCTTTCAAAATCACCGTGTAAGTGATTCTCATTTTATTCCGTCAACGGGCTATGGCTATGATGACATCGGTCGAGATACCCTAGAAGAAATTTATGCCGAGGTGTTTGGCGGTGAAGCGGGACTTGTAAGACCACAAATTATTTCTGGTACCCATGCCATATCCATCGCATTGTTCGGTGTTTTAAGGCCAGGGGATGAACTTTTGTACATAACAGGAAAGCCCTATGATACGCTCGAGGAGATTGTCGGTATTCGTGGAAATGGAGTAGGCTCTCTGAAGGAATATGGAATTTCCTACGAAAGTGTCGCTTTAACCAACGAAGGACAGGTCGACTATGAGGCTGTCCAACAGAAAATCAAGCCGAATACAAAAATGATCGGGATTCAACGCTCAAAAGGCTATGCCAATCGCCCATCCTTTACGATTCAGCAAATAGAAGAAATGATTAAGTTTGTCAAAGAAATTAAACCGGATGTCGTTGTCTTTGTAGACAACTGCTACGGAGAATTTGTAGAGGAGCTAGAGCCGTGTCACGTCGGAGCCGATTTAATGGCTGGCTCCTTGATCAAAAATCCTGGTGGGGGCCTTGTTAAAACAGGTGGTTATATCGTGGGAAAAAAAGAATGGGTCGAAAGCTGCTCTTACCGCTTAACTTCACCCGGTATAGGAAGAGAGGCCGGAGCATCCCTCTATAGCCTCCAGGAGATGTATCAAGGTTTTTTCATGGCTCCACATATTGTCGGACAAGCGTTGAAGGGGGCAATTCTAACAGCGGCAACGCTAGAGAAGCTTGGTATGAATACAAACCCGAAGTGGAATGCGACCCGAACCGATTTAATTCAATCCGTTCAATTCGATGATCGGGATAAAATGGTTGCCTTTTGTCAGGCGATTCAGTTTGCCTCACCAATTAATTCTCATGTGACCCCATATCCTAGCTATATGCCAGGCTATGAGGATGATGTGATCATGGCTGCGGGGACCTTTATTCAAGGGGCGAGCATTGAACTAACGGCGGACGGCCCAACAAGACCGCCATTTGTAGCCTATGTTCAAGGGGGCCTTACATACTCCCATGTGAAAGCGGCCATTTGTATTGCACTTAATCACCTTTTGGTAAAAGGGCTTTTACAGCTTGAATAAAAATGATGTAAGGAAACCTAACATCTGCTTGACAGGAAACCTAACACTCTTTATAATAAAACCATGTTCGAAAGGTGGAGTTAAAATCAAATGAGCGGAAGTGAAATTCGTCGAACGATGCCTCTCTTTCCAATCGGTATTGTCATGCAGCTAACTGATTTAACCGCAAGACAAATTCGTTATTATGAAGAGCATCAATTGATTTCTCCAGCCCGGACAGAAGGGAATCGAAGAATGTTTTCCCTTAACGATATTGACCAACTGCTTGAAATCAAAGACTTGATGGACCAAGGTGTGAATCTTGCAGGAATTAAACGTCTTTTTGCATCGAAGAAAAACGAACCGATTTCAGAAGAGATAGGGGAGAAACCAATCAGGCGCGAATTGTCTGATGATGAACTAAGGAAGCTATTAAGGACAGAGTTCATGCAAGCAGGACGGTTCAACCAGTCATCTTTAAAGCAAGTCAAAATGAATCGATTTTTTAGGGCTAACAACTAGGGAGGCGCGTGGCATGTCTAAGTATTCAAAAGATGATATTAAAAAAATGGCAGTGGAGCAAAATGTAAAGTTTATCCGACTGCAATTTACCGACATTTTAGGAACCATTAAGAATGTTGAAATTCCGATTAGCCAGCTTGAAAAAGCGCTAGGAAATAAGATGATGTTTGATGGTTCGTCAATTGAAGGGTTTGTAAGAATTGAAGAGTCTGATATGTACCTATATCCCGACTTAGACACATGGGTCATTTTCCCTTGGACTGCCGAAAAAGGGAAGGTAGCTCGTCTGATTTGTGATATTTATAATGCGGACGGTACTCCGTTTGCAGGGGATCCGCGCAACAATCTTAAGCGTGTCCTTAAAGAGATGGAGGAGCTGGGCTTTACCGATTTCAATCTTGGGCCAGAGCCAGAATTCTTCCTATTTAAGCTTGATGAAAAAGGGGAACCGACCCTTGAATTGAATGATGCCGGTGGCTATTTTGATCTTGCTCCAACAGATTTAGGGGAGAACTGTCGCCGTGACATTGTATTGGAGCTTGAAGAAATGGGCTTTGAAATTGAAGCTTCTCATCATGAAGTAGCTCCAGGTCAGCATGAGATCGATTTTAAATACGAAAATGCCGTTACCGCTTGTGACGAAATCCAAACGTTCAAACTTGTTGTTAAAACGATTGCTCGTAAGCATGGTTTACATGCGACCTTTATGCCAAAGCCATTATTTGGCGTAGCAGGTTCTGGGATGCACTGTAACGTTTCTCTATTCAAAAATGGGGAAAATGCATTCTTTGATCCGAGAGGGAACTTAGAGCTTAGTGATACGGCTCGCCAGTTTATCGCAGGTGTCATCAAGCATGCACCGAATTTCACGGCAGTAACCAACCCGACCGTGAATTCATATAAACGCTTAGTCCCTGGTTATGAAGCACCTTGCTATGTGGCATGGTCTGCCCAAAACCGCTCACCACTAGTTCGTATTCCAGCATCGCGTGGTTTAAGCACACGTGTAGAGGTACGTAGTGTAGACCCATCTGCCAATCCGTACCTGGCAATGGCGGTGATTTTGGAAGCTGGTTTAGACGGTATCAAGAACAATTTAACTCCGCCAGAACCAGTAAACCGCAATATTTATGCGATGACAAGAGCCGAACGCCTTGAAGAAGGAATTGTTGATCTCCCGTCAACACTCGCTCAAGCTCTCGATCTACTCCAGGCAGATGAAGTCATGACCGCTGCCCTTGGCGATCATATTTTGGAGCATTTCCTTGAAGCGAAGGAGATTGAATGGGATATGTTCCGTACCCAAGTTCATCCTTGGGAGAGAGAACAGTATATGACGATGTACTAGACGCAATAAAGGGACAGTGTTCATCACTGTCCCTTTATTGCGTTTCGCTTTTCTTATATGTTGACATCCGCCGGACTATATATTCTGCTTGGAGCAGGGAAAAGACAAAGAATAGAGGAATAAAGACCATAATGATCTTTCTATGCCAATCCAAATTATGTTTCATAACAAGGGATGAAGCAAGAAGACTAGTTAAAAAATTCATTAGTATAATACCCATTTTACCCATCCTTTAGCTTTTGGGTATAGCTTTCCTCAATACGATTAGAACATACAAAAAAGCAGGGAAGTCCCTGCTTTGAAAGGTTTTGATTAAGGCTCTTTTCTCAAACATTGTTGCTTTTGAACAACAAATAATTGGAAAAAACGATGGTTGATGCAGTCGATCTCAAGAAACAACTGAGAAAAGTGCTGCTCAATCTATGCGTATCGCACACTTAGTTGGAAACGGAATGGCCGGTGTTAAGGACATTCCAGAACCACAATCCGTGCGAAAACAGCCTTGATTAATGAATATGTCTATAAACCCCGATCACTTTTCCGAGAATCGATACATTCTTCAAAATAATCGGTTCCATAGTGGAGTTCTCGGGCTGCAGGCGAATATAGTCTTTTTCCTTGAAAAATCGCTTTACTGTTGCCTCATCTTCCTCCGTCATTGCTACCACGATATCTCCATTACTTGCAGCCTGCTGCTGTCTAACAATAACGTAATCTCCATCAAGGATCCCTGCTTCAATCATACTTTCTCCCATAATTTCCAGCATGAAAACATTTTCATCCGCTGGGGCCAATCGCTCTGGGAGAGGAAAATACTCCTCCACATTCTCGATCGCGGTAATTGGTAAACCAGCCGTTACCTTCCCCACAACAGGAACATTGACCACCTTGCTCTTTGGAATACTTGATTCCTCATCAAGATCAAGAATTTCAATCGCACGTGGCTTCGTAGGATCCCTTCGAATCAAACCTTTACTCTCCAGTCTTGCTAAATGACCATGTACTGTAGAGCTTGAAGCTAAACCTACCGCCTCTCCTATCTCTCTAACGGATGGTGGGTAGCCTTTAAGCTTTACTTCATCTTTGATAAATTCGAGAATATCCTGTTGCCTTTTTGATAGCTTCACCATACTTTCCCCCCTCGTCTTCTATTTCTTGTTTCAATTATAGCATGTATTTCCAACTGATACAAACATAAGTTCGAATTTTTGTTGACTAAGAATATATGTTCGATCTATAATTAGGATAAATCGAACATATATTCTTAATTGAGGTGGTTTTAATGAAGAAGATTTGGAGTCAATATTCCTTTGCAATTTTATTAATTGGTTTGAGTTTTTTCCTTGCATTTGTTCTATCAGAGAAATCTCAAACACCGATAAATGATGAATATCTATCAATAACAGTGGAAGAAGGAGACTCCTTATGGGGGCTGGCACAGCTGTATGATCATAATATGTCCTCTAAGGAATTTATTAATTGGGTCAAGAAAATAAATCAAGTTGATGAGAATATTATCATCGGTCAATCGCTCATTATCCCTGTTAAAAAGGACGATTTACTCGTTGCAAGAGGAGAGAATAATGAGTAAGGCAGTTATTTATTGCCGTGTCAGCACAAAGAAGGACACGCAAGAAACATCACTTCTTAGACAAGAGGAAGAATTACTAGCTTTGGCGCGTCAATATCATTTTGATGTCGTGAAGGTCGTTAAAGAGCAGGCGAGTGGCTATGATTTGGAACGGGATGGAATTTTAGAGGTTTTGTCATTAATTAAAGATCCATCAATTGATGCTGTACTGATTCAGGATGAAACTAGATTAGGTCGAGGAAATACAAAGATCGCTTTGCTTCATTGTATAAGAAAAGAAAATGTGACTCTCTATTCGATCACCCATAATGGAGAGCTTCAGATTTCGGAATCAGATTCTATGGTGCTTCAAATCGTAGGAATTGTCGAAGAGTATCAGCGAAAATTACATAATATCAAAATAAAAAGAGGAATGAAAAGGGCTGTTCAAGCTGGGTATCAGCCCCAAAATAATCTCAAGAATTTGAACTCCAGCAGCGGAAGGGAAAGGGTAGAACTGCCTATTGAGGAGATTGTTCGGCTCAGAAATAACAATTTAACCTTTGAAGAAATTGCTGCCACACTACGGGGGCTTGGTTTTCCTATCTCAAAAGCAACGGTCCATCGTAGGTATCAAGAATTCTTGGACAAAACCGATGATCCTAAATGATGAGCTCTTCTCCCTTGAAATCGAGTTTGGTTTTTAGTAAGATCATTCTTGCGAAAGAGAGGGGTTTATAGAATGCTGTCAAAACAGAAATTAGCAAGAATTAATGAGCTAGCAAGAAAAGCAAAGCAATCACGATTAACAGAGGAAGAAGCAAGAGAACAAACACTTCTTCGTAAAGAATACCTTGAAACTTTTCGCTCCTCGATGCTGAATACCTTAGAAGGAGTTACAATTGTTGATCCTAATGGCAAAGACGTCACTCCTGAGAAACTAAAACAATATAAGAATCGAAAAAAACTTCATTAAAAAGGAATACACTTTGATTGTATTCCTTTTTTGTACATCTTTTTGCGAGTGGAACATAAATCTAGCACATATCATCATCCTCTAGTGGCAAAATAAGTACAAATCGGCACTTTTTTCCGAGAATATTGGGATAACCTGTTGTGAAAAAAATAGGACCCATATATATTTAATAGGTAGAGCGTTTTTTTCGGACACGATTTCGTAAAAATATTAGGAAGGATTGATAACTATGTTTGGACAAGTAGATACATTATCGATCAACACGATCAGAACATTATCAATTGATGCCATTGAAAGGGCAAACTCTGGACATCCGGGCATGCCAATGGGAGCGGCGCCGATGGCCTATACACTTTGGACGAGGTATATGAACCATAATCCACAAAACCCGCAGTGGTTTAATCGTGACCGTTTTGTCCTTTCAGCTGGACACGGGTCCATGCTTTTATACAGTCTGTTACATCTATCTGGCTATGATGTCACGATGAATGACCTTAAGGAATTTCGTCAATGGGGAAGCAAAACTCCCGGACATCCTGAATACGGACATACACCTGGTGTGGATGCTACGACTGGTCCACTAGGTCAAGGTATTGCCATGGCCGTAGGGATGGCGATGGCAGAACGACATTTAGCCTCTGTATACAATAAGGATCAATACGAAATCGTTGACCATTATACATATAGTATTTGTGGTGATGGCGACTTAATGGAAGGAGTTTCCGCTGAAGCAGCTTCACTTGCTGGTCATCTTAAGCTGGGAAGATTAATCGTCTTATATGATTCAAATGATATATCATTGGACGGGGATTTAGATCGCTCCTTCTCTGAAAGTGTTGCAAAACGTTTCCAATCCTATGGTTGGCAGTATTTACGAGTAGAAGATGGAAATAATTTAGAAGAAATTGCCAAAGCTATTGAAGAAGCAAAAAGTGATGAAACACACCCGACTATGATCGAGGTTAGAACGGTCATTGGCTATGGTTCACCAAATAAATCAGGAAAGTCCGATGTTCACGGGGCTCCACTTGGTGCCGATGAATTAAAGCTAACGAAGGAAGCATATAAATGGACCTTTGAAGAGGATTTCCACGTTCCTGCTGAAGTGTATGAGCAGTTCAAGAAGTACGTACTTGAAAATGGAGTAAAGAAAGAAAAAGAGTGGAATGACCTTTTTGAATCCTATAAGAACGAATATCCTGCATTGGGCGCCCAGCTAGAAGCTGCAATCAAGGGAGAGCTTGTTGAAGGCTGGGACAAGGATGTTCCTGTCTATGAAGAAGGAAAGAGTCTGGCAAGCCGAGCTTCATCAGGTGAAGCTTTAAATGGGATTGCCAAGAACCTGCCATACTTTATTGGTGGTTCTGCGGATTTAGCGGGCTCAAACAAGACAACGATCAAAGGAGTAGGCGATCTCACATCTGATTCCTATGATGGAAGAAATATTTGGTTTGGTGTACGTGAATTCGCGATGGGCGCTGCACTTAATGGAATGGCGCTTCATGGTGGGCTAAAAGTATTCGGTGGAACCTTCTTTGTTTTCTCTGACTACTTGCGCCCTGCTATTCGTCTTGCTGCATTGATGAAGCTTCCAGTTACTTATGTATTCACACATGACAGTATTGCTGTAGGGGAAGACGGACCAACACATGAACCAATTGAACAATTGGCTAGTCTTAGAGCAATGCCAAATCTTGATGTTATTCGTCCAGGGGATGCGAATGAAACAGCAGCTGCTTGGAAGCATGCGCTGGAATCTAAAGATCGTCCAACGGCTCTTGTTCTCACACGACAAAACCTCCCAACCCTTAAAGAAACTGCCCAAAATGCTTACGAGGGAGTTGGAAAGGGTGCCTATGTCGTTTCACCTGCTTCTAATGCGACACCAGATGTCCTTCTGCTTGCATCAGGATCCGAGGTTTCACTAGCTGTCGAAGCACAAAAGCTGCTTGAAAATGAAGGGATTCATGCTTCTGTTGTGAGCATGCCGTCATGGGCAAGATTTGAACAACAATCGAAGGAATACAAAGAAAGTGTGATCCCAAGAAGCGTGAAAAAACGTTTAGGTATAGAAATGGGCGCTTCTTTAGGCTGGCATCGCTACGTAGGTGACGAAGGAGAAGTACTAGCCATTGACCAATTTGGAGCATCTGCCCCTGGAGAAAAAATTATCGAAGAATACGGCTTTACTCCTCAAAATGTCGTTGCAAGAGTGAAGGCAATATTAGAAAAATAATTCTTATTGGCACTAGTAGTTTTACTAGTGTCTTTTTTTGCTCACTTTTTCTCTTCAATCGGCGAAAAATTTTCAAATTCGACAAAAAAAGTGAAAGTTTTTAACTATTTAAGACAAACATTTGCCTGAATTTTCATTATAATAAAAGAAATAGTGCGAATGAAGGGGGAGAGTGTGCTTGAGAACCTATCAAATTTACATAATTGATAATGAATTTGCCTCCCATTATTTTGGACGAGAGGGAATGTTCTTTCAACTGTTTCAGGAATATGATGAATCTGAAGGAGAACTGCAAACAATTCTGTTGAAACAGATATACTATATAACGAACTCCATTCCAAGTATAAGACTACATCAGTACCTTCAGCAGCAGCTTCAAATGACGAAAGGATTCTATGTGAGCGGGGGCTTATATGGAATTGATCACGGGAGAACAAGCTCAGCAACACTAGAGGTGTCCGAGCGACATCTGACCCTTAAAGCACAGGGGAGCTATGAAGCAGAAACAAGATTTTTTGAGATATTGCGAAAAAATAAAGAGAATTATCTTGCCATTGATTTAAGAAATCAACGTTATGGTTGGCTTAAACCTATCAAAGAAAGAAAATTTGTATAAGAAAATTAGAAGCAAATATTGTATAATAGCATTTGGTCTAGTACACTGTATGATAGACAACATGAAGGAGGAAAAAATATGGTATGGTGGGGGTACTTACTAATCGTTGTAGCACTTCTTGCTGGTGTTGCAATCGGATTTTTCATAGCGCGTAAATATATGATGAGCTATTTAAAGAAAAATCCACCAATTAATGAACAAATGCTTAAAGTGATGATGATGCAGATGGGACAAAAGCCATCGCAGAAGAAAATCAATCAAATGATGGCAGCCATGAATAAGCAGCAAGGTAAATAATTGCCTTGATTTAAAACCACTTAAATCTCTCTTAGATTGGGTGGTTTTTATTTGCTTTAAAAAATGTTTTTATTACTAAGGTAGTATTAAATCTTCCTTATTTTTAAAATATTTGGTAAACTATCTTCGTCTTTAGCTTACGTTTGGAGGATGTCAGCATGAAAGTTTTTTTAGAATTGGGTTGGTTTTTTAAACAGGAGAAAAAAGCATACATTACCGGTACGTTACTCTTATTATTAGTGGCCTTGTTACAATTAGTGCCACCAAAGGTCATCGGCTTTGTCGTCGACGAGATTGATACCGGTTCTTTGACGGCCGTTGCTTTAGGAAAATGGATCGGGGTGCTCATAGGAACTGGATTATTGCTGTATACCCTTCGTTATTTTTGGCGGATCATGATCTTCGGTTCTGCTGTAAAGCTGGCCCGGCAACTGAGAAATAAGTTATATGAACATTTTACTAATATGCCCCAATCCTTCTATCAGCGAAAAAGAGTTGGCGATCTGATGGCCCATGCGACCAATGATCTGGCGGCCATCCAACAAACTGCGGGCTCGGGTGTATTAACCTTAGTGGATTCACTTGCAACTGGCGGATTTGTCATCATTGCGATGGCGATGACGATCAGTTGGAAGCTAACGCTGATTTGCCTCATCCCCATGCCATTGATGGCGATCTTAACGAGCTGGTACGGGACTCTTTTGCACCGTAGATTTCATAAGGCACAGGAGGCTTTTTCATCGTTAAATGATAAAACTCAGGAAAGCATTAGTGGCATTAAGGTGATTAAGACATTCGGACAGCAAGAGGAGGATATTGAAGATTTCCGCAAGCAATCGGAGGATGTCGTCGAAAAAAATATCTCCGTTGCCAAAATTGATTCCCTCTTTGATCCAACCATTTCTCTCATCGTCGGGGTATCCTTTTTTCTTTCCATTACCTTTGGTGCGAAATTTGTCTTGAATGATGAAATGACCATTGGCCAGTTAATTTCTTTTACCACCTATCTAGGACTATTAATTTGGCCCATGCTGGCATTTGGCTGGCTCTTTAACATCGTAGAGCGGGGGAGGGCTTCCTATGATCGCGTGAAAAATCTTTTAGCTGAAAAAGGGGAAATCATTGATAAGAAGAATGCATTGAATGAGGTTCCAAGTGGAGATTTGGAATTTGCGATTCACCATTTCACGTATCCAGGTGAGAAGGACCCAGTGCTAGCGGACATCTTTTTTCACTTAAAAAGGGGTCAGACTCTTGGGATTGTTGGAAAGACGGGTGCTGGAAAGACCTCTCTATTAAAATTGCTCATTCGTGAGTTTGAAACAGATGCTGGTGTCATTTCATTTGGGGGAAAACCTATTAACACCTATCGAATGGACAGATTGCGTGAAGCGATAGGCTATGTGCCCCAGGACCACTTCCTTTTTTCAGCAACCATTAGAGAAAATATTTCATTTGGCATGCCGTTTATAGAAAAAGAGAAAATTTATGAAGCAGCAAGAAACGCTCATATTCATGAGGATATATTGGGTTTCACTGATGGCTATGACACTATGGTGGGTGAAAGAGGTGTGTCCTTATCCGGAGGACAGAAACAGAGAATCTCCATTGCTAGAGCGTTGCTGATGGACCCAGAAGTGCTAATTCTTGATGACTCGCTGTCAGCTGTCGATGCGAAGACAGAGGAGGAGATTTTGACCGCCCTTAAGAGAGAACGTGAAGGCAAAACAACGATCATCACTGCCCATCGTCTGAGCGCCATCCAACATGCCAATTTAATCCTAGTTTTAGACAAGGGCAACATTACAGAACGAGGTACACATGAACAGTTAATGGCTCAGGATGGCTGGTACAAAGCCATGTACCTACAGCAGCAGCTAGAGGAATTAGTGGAGCAGGGGGGATAAGGTTAATGAAAAAGTCATCGAAGACCGAAAGAAAGGAACAGCTGCATGTATTGCTTCGGCTCCTTTCATATACGAAGCCACATGTTAAGACTATTATTTTTGCCTTTGCGCTACTGCTTATTGCAACGATTGGGGATATTCTAGGTCCCATCCTTGTAAAAATATTTATTGATGATTATTTAAGACCGGGGAATTTAGTCTTTGGTCCACTCGTTACCCTTGCTACGGCTTATCTAGGTATTCACATTATAAATGTAATTGTGTCTTATATTCAGTTAGTGAAATTTCAGGAGATTGCATTAAAAATAATTCAGGCGATGAGGGTGGATGTTTTCACAAAGGTTCAATCTCTTGGTTTGAAATATTTTGATAAAACACCGGCTGGAAGTATCGTTTCAAGGGTGACAAATGATACGGAAGCCATTAAGGAAATGTTTGTCACGGTCTTGGTGACGTTTATTCAGAGCAGTTTTTTAATGGGTGGAATTCTTGTAGCTATGTTTATTCTCAACGTCAAGCTCGCTTTATTCTGCCTCCTCATTCTGCCAATTCTTTATTTCATCATTCGTACGTACCGCCAGCTTAGCTCAAAGTTTTATCTTGATTTGAGAGAAAGACTGAGCCAGCTTAATGCAAAGCTAAGTGAATCCTTACAGGGAATGGGAATCATTCAAGTCTTTCGTCAGGAAAAGAGACTCCGGAAAGAATTTGAGGAAATTAACGAAAAGCATTACCACGCAGGAATGAAAAATATTCGCGTCGATGGATTATTACTAAGACCCGCCATTGACTTAGTCTATATCGGAGCATTAATTTTAGTTCTGAGTTTTTTTGGCATCAGCTCTTTTAACAGTCCGATTGAGATTGGTGTCCTATACGCCTTTATTAATTACTTAGACCGATTCTTTGAGCCTGTGAACAACCTTATGGCCCAGTTGTCCTTATATCAGCAGGCGATTGTTTCTGCATCGAGGGTTTTTGGGCTTTTGGATGAAACGGAGCTCGCGCCAGTACAGATGGGAAATGCCGGATCGATTCAAGCGGGAGAAATTGAATTTAAGAATGTAACTTTCTCCTACGATGGAAAAAGGGATGTCCTGAAAAATATCTCTTTCACAGCCAAACCTGGTGAAACGGTTGCTCTTGTAGGGCATACGGGTAGCGGAAAGAGCTCGATTATCAATTTGATGATGCGCTTTTATGAATTCGAACGAGGTGAAATTCTCATTGATGGGAAATCAATAAAGGAATATCAAGAAGGGGAATTAAGAAGAAAAATTGGTCTAGTTCTTCAGGATCCATTCTTGTTTTTTGGGACGGTGAAGGATAATATTCGCTTACATAACAAGGAATTAAGTGTCGAAGAAATCGAAGAAGCAGCTCGATTCGTTCAGGCCCATCATTTTATTGAAAAGCTGGAGGGTGGAATGAATCATCCAGTTGTAGAAAGGGGCTCAACTTTTTCCAGTGGTCAGCGTCAGCTTATAGCGTTTGCTAGAACAATCGCTGCAAATCCCAAGATCCTTGTTTTGGATGAGGCTACGGCAAATATTGATACGGAAACAGAGGAAGCGATACAAACGGCATTGGCCAAAATGAGAGAAGGTCGAACAACGATTGCCATCGCCCACCGTCTCTCGACAATCCAGGATGCCAATCTGATTCTTGTGCTGCATCAGGGTGAAATTGTTGAACGAGGTACCCATCAAGAGCTTCTAGCGCAAACGGGTCTGTATCACAAAATGTATCTTCTACAGAATGGTTCAGTGGAAAAATACGTGGATGTGATAAGCTAGTTATTAAATACAGCGGCTTTCGTATGTAAAAAAAGGATAATGAATGGGCTGTCACAGTTTGTTCACAGTCTATTCATTATCAATTGTGGAGAAACTCTGATAGAATGTAGGCATAATATTGTTTTTTTACTGGAGTTGTTAATATGACAGATGTGAATGTATTTCTGGCATTCGGGGCGGGCTTCCTTAGCTTCATTTCTCCATGTTGTTTGCCATTGTATCCTGCTTTCCTGTCTTATATTACGGGAATGTCCGTTGGAGAGCTGAAGAATGAGAATGCTATGCTACAAAAAAGGAGTCTACTACATACCCTCTTTTTCCTATTAGGATTCTCAATCATATTCCTAGCACTTGGCTTCAGTACGACGTTTATTGGCGAGTTTTTCAGTAAATATCAAGATCTAATTCGCCAACTTGGAGCGATTTTCATTGTCTTTTTCGGACTTATGATTGTAGGAATTATCAGTCCAGAGTTTCTCATGAAGGACCGAAAATTTGAGTTTAAAAACAGACCATCAGGCTATTTCGGCTCTGTGCTAATTGGTATTGCTTTCGCAGCGGGCTGGACACCTTGTACCGGTCCAATTCTCATGTCAGTGATTTTGCTTGCTGCATCCAATCCAGGCTCTGCACTGTTTTATATGATTGCCTACATCCTTGGTTTCGCTATTCCATTCTTACTCCTTTCATTCTTCATTGGAAAGATGAAATGGATCAGAAAACATAATGTTCTGATTATGAAAATCGGTGGCTATATTATGATTGTCATGGGAATTGTTCTTTTCTTTGATTGGATGACAAAAATTATTGCTGTTTTTTCTGGTTTGTTTGGTGGCTTCGTAGGTTTCTAGTGAAGCCATTTTTCTACCACTGTCCGTACGCAAATGCATAGAGAGAAATTTGTCGGAATGTATTGATTGAAATTGTAGGTTCTGTCGATTATATTATTAATTGCATGCTTATATTGAAAATAATTATGTAATTCTTCTGTGATAAATCTGGGGGTATACAACGATGGCAAGAATATTAATAGTTGACGATGCAAAATTTATGAGAATGACACTTTCCAATATCCTAACGAAAGCGAATCACGAGATTGTAGGAGAAGGGGAAAATGGGATAGAAGCTATCGAGCTGTACAGAAAGTTAAATCCAGATTTAGTTACATTAGATATTACAATGCCTGAAATGAGTGGTCTTGATGCCATTAGGGAAATTAGAAAAGAGTTTCCTCAAGCAAAAATCATTATGTGCTCGGCGATGGGCCAGCAAAAAATGGTTGTGGAGGCGATTGAAGCCGGGGCAAAGGATTTTATTGTGAAGCCCTTCGATGAAGGGAGAGTGCTTGAGGCAATCAACCGGGTCTTAAATTAAAATGTCAAACCATTTAAGTATCAATCTTAAATGGTTTTTATATTTGTTTTTCGATGAAATCATATCCCTACATCTTTTTTTCTTTCCCTTTCAGTGTGTGTTTCATATATAATGATGGGGAATATCTTATTAAGTAAAGGATGACCAGTATGAACTACGTTGTGATTACGTCTGTTGGTGCTGTTTTCATGGCATTTTTTGCTTTGTTTGTCCGAATGAAATCAGCGAAGAAGCCAGTATCTGCAAAGAAAATTATTTTACCACCTATTTTTATGAGCACTGGTGCATTGATGTTTATTTTTCCTATGTTTCGCTTGACCCCGCTTGAGATATTAGAAGCGGTTATTGTCGGATTCTTATTTTCTCTATTGTTAATCAAGACATCAAAATTCGAAATTCGTGATAATGATATTTACCTAAAACGCTCAAAAGCCTTTATTTATATTTTGGTGAGTTTGATTATCATTCGGTTAGTTGCTAAGTCGATTTTGAGTGCTTCCATTGACGTAGGGCAGCTAGGTGGCATGTTCTGGCTCCTTGCCTTTGCGATGATTGTCCCTTGGCGCGTTGCCATGTATGTCAACTACCGGAAATTAAGGGATGAGCTATATGGTAAGACTCCTACGGAGCTGGCCTAGAATAGATTCAACAAAAAAACGGTCGAATACCAAAATTCGACCGTTTTTTTACAGACTGTGTTCAATATTCAGATTGATTCTAGCCTTATGTGTATGGAGTGAACGTGTTTTGCTCGGTACGAGCAGCGAAGTGAACCCATACACATAAGGTAGTATACAAGCGAAAATAAATAAACAGAGCCTTAGAACAAATGCTGATAGGGACCTACATCTATTTTTTTCTCATTCAATTTTTTGAGCAAAAATTTATGATCTCGCTTTGGAGTGGCCATGATGTAACCTCGAATGACTAAGTCCTGTGTAATCTTATCGCTTTTTTCATTTAATGTGAGCTCTCCAATTTTCCCCGCGATCTTATGTCTTGCTACGTCACGGAATAATTCTGGAACTGGACTGACTAGGTCCTCAAGCAAATCCTTTTCCTTCTGCTGCCAAAGATGTTTTGTCTGCTCGACATAGTATTCCTCCCAATCCATGTCGGATTTTCCATCTTCCTTTGGCATCTTTTTCAAAAACTTTCTGAACATAAAATATCCGCCGATCGCCATCGAACCGGCGAAAATAAATACCCAAATAAGAATAAACCAAGAAAACCATCCTTCAAGCATATACTTCACCTGCACTGTAATTTCTATCCACTATTATAGACGGTTTGGATGTGATAAGACAAGGAATAACCTTACGTTCGATAGAAGGGATAATTTTTTCTCATTTGTGAATGTCCTGTGACAAACTAATAGAATGGACGAGTTTCTATTGAAAGGTAATTAGTTTCTCGGTATAATGATAGTTGTCGATTCGGGGTCGAATGGGGTACTGGTGTCCCCCGCGGTCTTCAAAACCGTACGTGAGGCGCGTGCCGTCTCAGCTGGGTTCGATTCCCAGGCGGTCCCGCCAATAAACCCGCATCACGTCGGCATTTGTGCCGCAGATTGGGCGGTGATTGATTCCGATGATTGACGCGTTATCCGTAACGGTTTTCGGGCGGTTTGAGTAAAGACCGTGCTAGGCCGAGCGGAAAGACCGTTTTGATAGTCGGCTGAAACCGTACAGTTCCGAAGTCTCTTACGCAATTCATAGCGAAAGGGGCTTTTTATTATGCGCAAAGGTTTACAGCGGAGGTACGCGCGCAAGGAAACCTCCGAATTTCCGTTGACGATGACGGAAATGTTCGAACAATATATGCTCGTCAAGAAAGGTGAGGGGCTTGCGAAACGGACAATCGAGGAACATTACACGAATTTTACGTACTTGAAGGATTATCTTAACGCGGAGTTATCGGCGGACGAAATGACGACCGAAGTGTTCATGGGATGGATAACGTATATGATCGAGGAAAAAGACTACGCGGCGGGCACGGTTAATATTCGCGTAAGGACGGTGCGGTCGTTCCTGCGCTATGCCTACGAAGAAAAAGGCTGGCTAAACGAGCCGATTCACCGCCGATTCAAGCCGATAAAAGATTCGTATGATAAAGTCGATGCGCTGACGACCGATGAATTTCGCCGACTCGTCGGGGCTTGCGACGATAGTAGTTACACAGGATTTCGCCTAAAAGTCGCAACATACGTTTTGCTCGATACGTTAGTGCGCGTGTTCGAACTCGTCAATATTCGGCGGCGCAACGTTGATTTTAAGACAATGCGAATTTGGCTAGAGCCGGAAGATACAAAGCCGCGAGTTGGGCGCTACGTGCCGATAAGCGCTCGGACGGCGAAACTCCTATCGGAATATATGCGCGAAACGGATGACTTTGGCGTCGATTACGTTTTTCTAACGTATGAGGGCGAGCCAATGAGCGAGTCGACACTGCGCGACAACTTACGAGTGGCGGGGCAGATAGCGAAAATAAAGGACAAGCGGGTCAGTCCGCACACGCTTCGGCACACGGGCGCGTTATTCTACATATTAAACGGAGGCGATCCGTTTAGCTTACAGAAGATACTCGGGCACACGCATATGAATATGGTACGCCGATACGTGCAAATGACGAACATGGACGTACAGAATCAGCATAGCGTACATTCGCCGTTAAATTACGTGTTTAAGAATTAAATAGCGGAAACTAATCGTCAGCCTTTCGGGGTTGGCGATTTTTTTTTGCATTATTTTCGCGAATGTGAACCAATTTACGGATGGGCGAGCGAATATCTTAGGTGAAGGCGTAAAAGTTTTCAAAAAAGTGTGCGGATTTTAATTGGACTTCGTATAGTAAAGTATAAGGCGCAATTAACCGTGCTCGTAAATCTACACCAACGCATATATAACTTACGCAAATTAAATAAAGGAGGTCATGCGCAACTATGACGCAATCAAATGCATATATTCGCACGGGCAACACACGCACCGGCTTTTCGCTAATGTTCCACGAGTTATTCGACTTGTACCATCCGTACATTGGCGACAAGGCAACGCTGTACTATCTGTACTTGTTGCGCTACCGTAACAACGACGTCGCAAGTTTCGACCAAGGCAGGGCGTGGAACGGGCGCAGCAAGGTAACGGAAAAGTTTCAGCTTTCGTTTTCGACGTTGCCAATCCTCGACGAAATCCTCGAAGCGAGCGGACTCGTAACGATTGAGCGCAAGCCGAGCGGTCGAGGTAAAGATAAGATTTACTATATCGTGCATGACCCGTTAGAGCGAGCGCAGTTTCGCGAAAAGGAGACGCAAGTTGCCGAAAAGTTGCGCGAGGTAATCGCAAGGCAAGGCGGTTCCATCGGTAAGTTACTCGGTAAGGAGAAAGGCGTTAATCTATCGGCGTGAAGATTAGCTCTACATTGGCGGAGATTTAACTCTACGCTAGCGTTAATGAAAAAGAATATCTTTAAAAAGAATTCTTTTAAAAAGAATAAATACATTGCGCCAATTTCATTTCATTACATTGTCGCTACGATTCTATTAATATATTTTCGCAATAAATAACAAGCGTAGCGATATGAGCGAATGCGAATAGCGCAACTGTTTTGAAATTAAAACATTTTTAGAAGTGAGGGGATTTTGTGAACTGGGAACAAAGGGTAAAAAGGTATTTAAAGTGGTTTGGTTATGAATTTCTTGAAGTTGATGGCGGGTATGTGTTTTGGAAAGACCAAAAAGGCAAAGTTTGGATTAGTTCAGAAGGAAGCATTAATTACAAAATGACGGAATGGGAACGGTATTTAACGCAAATTTAGATGACGTATTTAATTGCGGTGGAGGTAACGATTATCGAATGAATCTTCTAGCGAAGCATTTTGCGGGTGACGAAAAAGGGTTAATGTCCGCACTCGTCAACGGTTACGAAATCGAAAAGACGCCTGAAGACGCAGTTAAGGAATATTTCAAAAAGTGCGAAGAATTGCGCCTGAAATCGACGGGAACGGAATATCAGATATACCTCGCGAAGTCTACAACAATAAAAACAACGCTAACATTTCTCGGAATCAAAATCGAAGGAGTGAACGCATAATGTCGTTAAATATCGAAGTCAATTCCGAATTTAAACTAACGTCTGACTCGTATCAAGTAATCGTCAACCGCAAGCACATCGTAGACCCAACGAAAGCGCCCGGGTGGGCGAAGCGCCAAGCGGAAGGAGCCGACCCAACACCGCGCGAAGAATGGCGCGAGGTTGCGTATTGTCGGGACGTAGAGCAGGCGCTTAATTGGATTGTTCGTCAGGTACAGTTAACGAGTAGCGCGGAAACAATTTCGGAGTTACTTGACGAATTGCAAGCGATTAGACGCGAAATTAAAGCCGTGCTGACGAGTTAGACGCAAGGTATACCGTTTATACCTACCGAGCAAACAACGGCTAAAACGCCGTAAATTATAAGCGAAAACGAGGTAGCCTACTCGGGGTAATTTCGCAATGTATAAAGTAAAAGGAGGTAATCGATGTGAATAAACGGAAACCACTCGCAAAGGACTGGCGCAACCGAGCCGTAGCCGACTGGACGGTTGCCACGTTTCAAGCGTATTTAAAGGACGAGCACGAGCGACGCTACGGCATCGCCTACACAACGCGCAATTACGGCATTGAAGGGCGCTGGCTCAAGTCGATGATTGCGGAGCATGGGGCGGAGGTCGTGCGGAAATTTATCGACGGTTGCTTCGAGGAGTATCGCCCGACGGCGCAATACCCCGGACTCAGCTTTTCGTTCATGTTCAGTTATCAACGGGCGCGAGTGCTACCGAGAGTGTTGGCGGAGGTAGCAAGGGCGAAGCAGTCGAAGGAGAGACGCCAACAGGCGCAAATTGACGTCGAGGAATTGGCGGATTGGATGTAACGAAATAGAAGGAGGGAAAGTAATGAGCGAATTAATGAGGGGCGGTGATGTGGCGCAAGTAATCGAAGTCGCAACGTCGCAATTAACAGAACACAGTATGCAGTCGGAATTATCACCGAACATGAGCGAGAAGGCTTGGCGAGTATTTAAAGCGGGAATCGTAGCAAACGGAATACTTCAACCGATTGTTGTAACGAGAGGGTTTCGTGTCATTGACGGAAAGCACCGACTAAGAGCGGCGAGAGAGTTAGGCATCGAAAGTGTACGAGTTGTCTTTGAGGATATTTCCGAGGACGACATAGCAAAGTACATTACGGAAACCAAGTTAAGTCGAGATGACTTGAAAAGCGGGCAAAAAGCGTCAATTATTATTCGCTTGTATTATGAAGAAGAACGTAAAAAAGCGAAAAAGCGTCAATTGTCTACTCTAGTGCAGAATACCGATACTGAAATATTTCAGGAACGGGAAGTCAATGGAGAAACTGCTAAAATTCTTGCAGATAAAGTAGGCATTACAGCAAGGTATATGTATCAGTTGTTAGCTGTGTATAAATCGCGCGATGACCTATTTCAGCTTGTATTTGAGGGAAAGTATTCGATAAACAAAGCACACACAGAAATGAAGAGAGACGAACCGACAGTCGTCGAAGAGTCAAACGAAGAAAAAACGAATATAGCCGAAAAAATTAACAGAATCGCAGTAGAATCGGAGGAATCAGCGAGCGAAGTTACTGTGTCTGAGAGCGACGAGGAATCCTTATCACCTATAAGTATTCTCCGAAATAAAATCGCAACAAGACTTCCTCAATTTACTCGAGAGTTTGTACATGACTTCGATCTACTAAATGAAGCTGATGAAGAAACGGTACAAGCGTATAACAAACAGCTACACTCGATTGCGGAAGGAGCGTTACTCCTACTTGAAACTTTCGAAGTTGACGCAAAAAAACGCTTATTCTTCGAGTTTGTAACAAAGACGTTTTTATTGTCTAAAGATGAAAATAAATTGAATAAATTTTTAGAAACGATGGGAGGAATTTTAAATGAAGAAGAATAGAACTGATGAAACAGTTGGAAGTGCGGTATTTGCAAGACTCGAAAGGAATACAAGAAGGAACGTAGGTTTTCGATTATTTGCAGAAGAAAAAGCGTCGGATTTACTTTATCAATCACCGTTAGTAGTTGATGTTCTAAGAACGCATGGCGTACTAAAGAGAGGAGAGCATCACGCAAAGTTCATAGGAGTGTATAAAGCAAATTTAGCTTGCCAACGATACGGCGTGATTGAAGGGAATTCAGAAATTCTCACAACTAAGTACGCTGGAGACAGAGCAAAAGCAATAGTAGAGCATTTGCAAAAAACAAACAGCCCTTTACTTAAAGACTTGAAAGAGAAAGGGATATCTATCCACAAATTTTATTACGCTTTAAGAGACTTGATACTAAAAGAAACACTTCAAACTGACTACATTGCAGGAATCACACTAAAACCGGAAACGGAGATTGTAACTGGGATCGCAGTTAATAAGAGACTAATAACCGCAAGTAAGGAGTACGAAAGTTGGTTGAAATTAGCAGATATTAACCCACACGATGACAGCGAATTAAAGGACGTTGTTAGAGAATCAGATTTTCGTAGTGTTATAGTTGACCATTTTAGAGATGAACCTTTTTACGCTAGACGAGAGAGTGCTATCGAATCTAAGAAACAGTCATTAACAGATAATCTTACTTTCGTAAATGTTGAGACAGATACAGCACCATTATTCGCTAAAGTAAAGGGAAAAACAAAGGATGTTATTACTGAAAAAGCGTTTATTCACTTTGTTGATACCTTAGGAATCGACCGCAATAAATTAATCCGAATGCTTGCGGCACAATAAAGCAGTCTAACGCAATAGGCAAGCGCTAGACAACGCAATCAAACGCCTCGACTTTCGGCAAAAGGTCGGGCAACTAAAAACGGGGAGGAATTCGGAATGAAAAACGAAATCGAAGCACGTTACGAAAAGGCGGTCGAACAAGCGCGCGAAGCAATCGAAGAATTGCGACTTGCGGCATTGGCGAAAGGTTACGAGGATGCTAAACGAGATTTACAAGCGGTTGCGCCGGTCGGAAAGTTTACGCCAATCACCGCGCAAGAGCATCGCGACGAAATCGTCGAAATGGCAAAGCGCGATGTGGCGGAGTTGAGTACGACATGGCGCCCGGGATGTCATTCGCTAAATTATGGCCCGAGCGCGTTTGACCCGGCGAGCGAAAAAGTGAATTTCGATGTGAATGCGGAAAAAAGAACAGTAGTTTGTTACATCACGTATCACTCACCATTCTACGAAAAAACACGTACAAGTTTCCGCGGAATCGCCAAGTGCGCGCTGACCGACTGCTTCAACGTCCACATCGGCAAGGCAATCGCTCTAAGAAGGGCGCTAGGACTCGAAGTGCCGTCGGAATATTTGAACGCGCCACAGCCGACGGAGGTTCGCGTGGGTGACGTTGTCCGCGGTAAGACCTCGCTAGAAATTGCGAAGGCAGACCGAGTTGATGGCCGAGGGTGGGCGTACGGCAAATACGAGACAGGACGGTCATTGTACGCGCCGAAAGAGGGTTTAGATATCATCGACGACTCGCGCGAATAAATAACGGAAAGGATTGAACGCCATTGACGAACACACACGCTAACACTTGCATTCTATCTTCGCAATGCAAACTCGCAAACTCCGCGTCATGCAACCGAACATGTGCGCACTTCATCGGAATGCACGGAATGACCGGCAAAAGCGGTCGGGCAGGACTCGCAAATGTGCCGGCTGACTATCGCTTAACCACAACGGCAAACTCGCCCGCGCGGAAGGAGCAAGCGCAGGCTTATCGGTTAATTGACGCATATGTAAAAACTTTCGAGCGACAGTTCGATGATAAAGCGGAACAAGGCGGAAAAGATACACACAACCGCATTAAATCGCTGTACCTCTTTTCGGAGTCGCCAGGCACCGGCAAGACCACAACGGCTAGCGCGGTGCTGAACGAATGGATAGTCACGCATTACGTCGGCTCGGTTAAGCGCGGGCGGCAACCGTTACAGCTGCCGGCTTACTTCCTCGACGTTAACGAATGGCAAACGTTGTTCCTCGGCTTTAATCGCGGCAACATTCCGCAAGACATCGCCGAGCAATACAGCCGTCCGTATTATACCTCGATGGAAAAGGCGAAGCACGCACCGTTTGCCGTCATCGACGATATTGGCGTGCGCGGGGCAACCGATGCGTTTAGAGGCGACTTGCATACGATTATTAACTATCGCACGGCTAACGGACTGCCGACCGTTTACACTTCGAATCTACCAATCGAGGATATGGCGCAAGTGTTTGACGCTAGGCTGTACGATAGGATGCGCGATATGTGTGTGCCGATTGAATTCGAAGGCGGAAGCAAAAGGGGGATGCGGAAATGAACTGGCTAAAAAGGTTATTCAAGCGCCACAAATTCGATGACTTTGCGCTCGAGCCTGCGTATCAGCCTGGCGACGTAGTGGTACTTTTCAATCCGTATGTGCTCGACGGTATGGTATCGGATGATATTCGCCCGCCTCGCGTGGAAATTGTAAAGCAGAGTGCATTCGTGAGTAACGTTGGAGTGTACGTCTATCAATTCGATGGTGATGACGCATGGTATAACGAGTCGTGGTTATTTCCGGCGGTGTACGGCACCGAAACGCTATGGGTCGATTTTCCGAAAGTGCAGAGCAAACGGTAACAAATTGACGCCTTATTAGACGAGTACAACGATTATAAACGGTTGGCGGACGAGTTTGGTGATGGAGAATATGCGGACAGGCTAGAAGCGCTCGAGAAGGAACTTGCGGAAATTGTCGAAAAATAAATTTTAATGAACAATCGACAAAAACTGTACGACATCAGAAACATTAAGCGACATAAAGGAGTGGATAGAAAATGCTATATAAAAAAGTTGGGACGATTGACAGTATATCCGAAATTCCATTTGATGAAAGTTTAATAGTAACTGGGAGAATAGGTAACGGTTGGACATGGAGAATGCCTGGGGTTTTCAAAAAACAAGGGAATAAGATAGTTTTTAGAAACATGTATGAAATGTCTACTGAAATAGACGAAAACACAAAGATTGGTTTGAATATCTTAGAATCTACTATGTCGTAGTTTGGTAGCGATATTGATATTTCAATCTCAGAGGACAAGATGGAAGAATTGTTTCACTTGTCTTAATGAACATTCCGAAGATTAAACGACATTAATTACCGAACAGTCCGAATCAATTAGGAGGTTTTATAGATGAACTATGGTGATTTTAAAGATTTAAACAAACATTTACTTTATAAACGCATTGTTGAATGGGATGAAAATAAACTGGTGTTAGATGATGGTACAATCGTTACTCTTGAAGAAAGTGAACAAGATTGCTGTGCAAGTGCAAGTGGTAAGTTTAGCAATGTTAAATTAGATGCGGTAATTACAAACGTAGAAGTTGGAGAACAAGTTAATATTCCAGATGAATATACAACTATAAATGAGGTTACAGTAACACTATTTCATAATCAGAATCCTATTGCTTTAGCTGAAATGACGGCAGATGCAGGTAATGGGGGTTATTACTATTCAGTTGGCTCATTTGTTGTAAATGGAATACACTTTCCAATTGTAGAAGCTTAACGAGTAGTCCGATAAAGATGCGCAACAAGCGAAAATTATCGGTATTGCACCGTTTAAAACTAGCGAGTATAGTAACGATTAAGCAAAGGAGGTCGAACGAATGCACCACGCAAATCTATTATTCTCGAAAGTTATCGATAACAACGACGTTCAGGCGCTAACCCGTTTCGGCATTGACGAGAAATCTTTAACAACCGAAGGCGATAGGCAGGTCTTTCGGTTTATCGCGGACTATGCCGAACGCAATCGTGGCCAAGCGCCTAGTTATGCGACCGTCACCGCGGAATGCCCCGACTTCGTATACACTCCACAAGTAAGCGACAGCTATGAATACTTAACGAAGGAAATAAAGAAGCATTCCGCGCAGCTCGCATTTAAGGACTTGGTCGAACGACAACTCGCGCAAAAATTCGATGAGGTCGGACAAAAGGACGTATTTTCGTTCTTCGATTGGTTGCAAACGGAAATAGAATCGATTAAAATAAGAACAAGCGTTCGTAACGAAATAGGAACGGAATTGGCGACGGTCGGCGAGAAGTTCATGAGCGAATACGAACGGCGTAAAGCCGGCGAGTCGTTCCGCCTGTGGCAATCGAAGTTTGACTTCATTAATAAAACCGTCGGGGGCTACGTATCCTCGAACGTCTACACGGTTTACGGTAAGTCGGGGCGGGGTAAGTCCGTCGTCACACTCGAGGAAGCCATCGAAGCCGCAACGCAAGGCGCAAACGTACTTATATGGGCGATGGAAATGGGATGGTTCGAGGTGTGGGTGCGCATATTCGTCAGCCTTAGCGGTCGACAAGGCGTGACCACGGCGAACACTCACGGTATGGACTTAACGGCTGGCTTCGACTCGAGCGAGGTACGCTACGGCAAGCTTTCCGAAGAGTTCGAAACTGCCTTCCGATTCTTTGTCGACACCATAAACGAGCAAATCTCCGGTAATATCACGGTGCGAGCGGTCGATGACGAGGACTTTAACAGCCGAACACTTCGACAGCTTGAGGCGGACATTATGCAAACGAAGGCGGACGTAGTTGTGCTTGACCCGTTCTATTACCTCGACTACGAGCGTAACACGTCGAAAACAGCGGGCGGCGATGCGGCTGAAACGTCGAAAAAACTTCGCCACCTTGCCGGGCGCACCCATACCGTCATATTCGCGATAACACAAGCGGATGAAGGCAAGCAGACTGAGGACGATGACGGCAATCGCGAGTTAAAGATACCGGCTCGTGAGGACGTTAAGAAAACGAAGCAACTGCTTGAAGATGCGTATTTACTCATCGGAATCGACACCGACTACAAACAAGGACGCGGACTAATCGGCTTAAATAAGGGTCGTGACGGCGGCGAGGGCGAAGTTGGCGAAATCTTGTATATTCCGCAAGTTGGCGTAGTACGTGCGTTGGATATGGGCGAGGCGGCCGCAAGTCACTTCTGAATCTATCTTAAATGCGGGACAAAATCGTTTATAATAAAGGAGCATACGGAATGATATAGCAGCAGGGGGCGATATTGATGGCGGGGGAAACAATTAAGAGATTGAGAGTAGAAGCGGGTTTAACGCAGAAACAACTAGCGGAATTGACCGGACATACACAGCAGAGTATTAGCCAATACGAGAAAGGCACGCGCAATATCGATTACAATACGTTAAAACGGATATGCGATGTTCTAAATGCGGAAATAAAAATCGAGCGAAGAACGGGGGCGTAAGGTTATGGCGAATATAAAAATACAAGGACAAACGGTTGACGTTGACGTTGAACAAGAGCTTCGCGAATTCAACTGGACACGCCCGCGGTGGACAAGCGATAAGCTAATCGCCGCGAGCCCATTTCGCTACGACAACACACCGAGTTTTTTCGTTAATCTCGATGGCGATTACGCAGGAACATGGGGCGATAGCGGTTACTACGACGATGAGTGGGCGAAAGGCGGACTCGTCAAGCTACTCGCGTTCCTGCGCAACGAAACGTGGGAGGAAGCTGAGGACTATTTGCTCGACGCCTATGCCCCGCGGTATGATGGCGAGTCTATTACGCTAACTCTACCGAAATTAAAAATAGGGCAACCGAAATTGATAGAGTTGTCGCCGGCCCTCCTTGCGAAGTATTCCGAGGACTACGCGTATTTGCAGTCGCGGGGCATCAGCGAGGAAGTCCAGCGTAACGCCAATATTCGGTATGATGCGAATAGTAGGGCCGTAGTACTTCCGTGGTTTGACGCACAAAATCGACTGCGCAACGTGAAATATCGCACTACCTACGGCAAAACATTTTGGTATCATAAGGGAGCAACGCCAGTGCGCGAGTTGGTGTACGGTATTGAGTTGCTGTCGACTTATTCGCAGGCGGAGGGGCTATCGGTAGTGTTGGAAGAGGCGGAAATCGACGCATTAAGTTGGCGCACGGTTGGGATGCCGGCCATTGCGGTCGGTGGCGCTAATTTCACGGACAAGCAAGCGGAAATCATCAAGCGGTCGCCTATTACAACGCTATTACTCGGCGGTGATAACGATAAGGCCGGACGAAAGTTTGCGGAACAAGTGACGGCTAAGTTGCGAGGACACGTGGAGTTGAGACGAATCGAAAAGCCGGAGCGGTTTAAGGACGCGAACGAGGCGCTTGTTGCTGGTTATGACTTGCGAAATTACCAAAGTCGCCCAATTTCGTCGATAAATGTCGACAAGTTTCGACGCTCTTATGCGAAAATATTGCTATAATATTACGTATAGGTTACGCATTTGCGGAACTTTAGGTTAGACGGGGAAAATGCGCGTTATCCTCGTCTGCGACCGACAATTTTATACTTGTATAATTCGTCCATACCGCAGTTTAATACGTAAGCAAACTTGATTAAGGTAGTGAACGACATTATACGCTCCATATTCTCATATTCTGATACTCGTGATTTACTGATACCGATTATTCGTGCTAGTTCTTCTTGGGTGAGGTCGGCAGCAAGGCGTCGGTCGCGAAGTAAACAATTCGTGATAGTTACTTCGACCGCCAATGCGTGTACCTCCGTTATATTAATTTAATTATCTATTTTGACGCATTTCGTCAATTAGCTGATAAGCATTTACTTCCATTTTTTTAAGATTTTCTTCGATGCGATAAGCTATTTCGTCACGATGGTCATCTAAAAATTCGCTAAACGACTTCTCGACTAATTGAGTAATTAGCGATGTTTTCTCTCTACGCAAATGGAGTCCTCTACGACCATATTCAGTTTCACCTAGAAGGTCGTAGACTTTTGCGTTTAGGGTTATGAAAACGTCTGGGTTAAGTTCAAATACTAGGTCGTTTATATGGTAAAGACGTTCAATTTTCCGCATTCTATCGTATGCAGGATTCTTTTCCTGTTCTAAATAACGGCCGGAAACATCTTTTACCAAGCGTGCGTCCTGTATATGGAAACTTTCAGCACGTTCTAGCAATATTTTAACGGAAACACCTAGTGCGTTCGCTATTTTTTCGATAGCTTCTTCGGAAGGATTTCTTTTACCATTCTCATATAATGAAATTGAACCTTGTGAAAGGCCCGATTTCTCAGCAAGTTGCACTGTCGACCATTCTTTTTGTTCTCTGTAATGAGCTATAGCCTTGCCTATGTATTTTGTAATATCCATTACCAATACCTCCAGATAAATTACTCATTCTATTACTAATTATATAAAAATATTCAAAAACTAGCAATTATTACTTGAAATAATGTAATAGCCTAGTTATAATGAACATACGCAAAGGATAGAAAAAAGGCATCACTTAGATATTATTACATACCAAGATAATAATTACACAAAAATCGCAAAAAGTTTTTAAAAAGTGAACCAATTTCGACCATCCCGAGCGAATATCATATATGAAAGGCGAAAAAGGAGGTAATATTATTGAAAGAATTACAACTTAATAGAATCGCTAAAGCGGTTGGAAATGAGGAAGTAGTTACCGTAGTGGAAATGATGTCAAGAAAGTACGATCATGTTTTTAACGACATCACTTCGTACGAATATGAATGCTACCAAAAAATAGGTAAGGCAATTGAAAATTATGGGACGAGCATTCGAAATTTGAAAGCATACGCTAAACGGATATGCGGAAAAGTAGCGGCAGTCCATTTAAAACGTCGAAAGATACCCGAATCAATATCACTTTATAGTACAGAAGCAAACACCGTTTTCGAAATCGAAGACGTTTTGGCGAACGTCGAAGATACGATACTCGAAACGGAATCCCATGAGACTTTAATTAAAAAAGCCGCACTGTTGGCGCAGCGCGACTCTAAAAAATTAGCTATTCTAAAAGCTTGGTCGGAAGGAGTTACGAATGACCTCGAATTAAGTAGAATGTTGGCGCATTCTATCGGAGGGAACATTGAAACTCATCGAACGACTATCAAGCGTTTTAGAGCAAAGTGTCAAACGAAACTGGCAGGAATCGCTTAACAATTATCTCGGAACAAAAGACACTTAGGCATTGTGTCTTTTAATCAGAATATAAAACGTCCTATCAGCGATAGGTTTGTTTAGTTACGGATTTAAAAGATCTTTTATTTTTTATCCTTATCTGTATTATAACCAAACAACCTATCGTTGTAAACAATTTTGTCAAAAATAATTTACCATATAGCGAACAGTAAACAACGCAAGGAGGTTGTTAACAATGAAAGAAAACACCGACAAACCGCGCCGCGCTTGTATTAGCGACGTTTTAGCGAAAATAAAACACAATGACGAACGCAATAAAAATTATCCTTTTTACCTATACGAAGACCCTGCGGACTATGTGACCATAGGCGCAATTAAGGCGGTGAAGCTAGGTTGAAAGTAGGACGATTAACCCTTTCGGAGCATGCTCGCGAACGAATCCGCCAGCGTGTAGGATTAATTGCCGACTACGCCGCGCTTGCGTGGGTAGCAGACGTAATTAAGAACGCCAAGCAGCAACGGCGCGACGGACGCAAAGTACATTATATCACGGACTTGTTCGAGGTCATAGTCGACGGTGTTACGGTAGTGACCGTCAAGCCAACGGAAAACACTAACGGCTATATTACGAAGTTTAACGAAATGCTGACGAAAGAGTCGCGAAAGTTAATCGCAACTTACCGGCGCGAGCTGCGCAAGGCTGAAATAGCGGTTGCCGAGGCGCAGTTGAATTATTTGAAAGCGCGCAACCCGAAAACGCGCGAGAGTATTGGCGCAAGATTGACGAGTGCCATCGACCATAAGGCGTTAATTACCGACAAAATCAAGGCGGTCGAAATAGCCGCCAAACGATTCGGGGTGACGGTAGAATGACGGAAGCTATTACGATGTATTGTGTATCGTTACTAACGTTTATTATTACGCGGGTATGGAAAGCGAGCGGGGAGTAATTGCCCCGCGTCGGTGAACGCTTCGAATCAAGCGCTAACGTAAGCGGGTACGCTAAAACGCTACTTGCCCAACGTTCAGGACTTGGCGCTTCGAAGCGACCACGGGCGCGGGAACTAAGTCAATGTGTCTTTGCTCAGTAGCCTCCGCTACCATTTGTAGGGGCGAAACGTAAAGGCATCGCGAGCATTGACGACGTGGAAACGACTGAATCTATAAGACGGATGTGGGCCGGAAATTTCCGACTCGCCCCGCATGATTCGGTAAGTGCGCACCGTTTCCGCCTATCCGGCGCTCGAAATTCAATTTAGGAGGAATTGCGAATGACTCAATTTGAAAGCGGATCTGACGCTCTAAATTCGCTCAATGCAACAAACGAAGGAGGGGGCGGTGGTAACAAAGCCGAGTTCGCCAGCTTTAAGTCGGGTACTACGTATAAAGTGCGCGTGCTTGGTAAGGCTGACCTAATTCGCTTTTACAGTTACGGCATCTATAAGAAGGTCAACTCGTTCGTGGCGAAAAACCCGTCCGTCAAGAATGCGAAGGGCTTTCCGACCGACAATTTGACGCCGTGGGACAAAGCGTTTCAGTATTACCAGGACTTGAAGTTTAAGGCACGCGACGAAGGCAATGCGGCGGCCGAAGAAGAATACGGCGACCTAGCGTATCAATTCAAGCCGAAAGAGCGCTACGCCCTCGGATTCATCGACTTGACAACGGGCGAGCCGATTATCGTTGACCTGTCGAAGAAGCAGGCGCAAACCATTCACGCCGTCATCAAGAAATTCGAAAAGAAACTCGGCAAGGTGGCGTTTGAACTAGCGAAACAGGGCAGCGGGCAATCGACGACGGTCAGTCTAACGCCGTTCATCGACATGGACGACGACTTGACCGACAAGGAGCGCGAGAACTTCGCAAAGCTTGACGGCAAGGAGTTCGACATGGCGCTGTTTGACGGCTTGCTTTACGAGGCGGACGAAAAGGAGCAAATTGAATCGCTTGTGGCGGCAGGCTTTGACGTTAGCCTAATCGGTTTGAGTCTCGGCGGGCAGACGCAAGCAGACGCAGCAGACCCGACGACACAATTCTAGGAGGCGGTTACTATAGCACACGAGACAGTAACGAAAGGACGCCACTCCGAACTACTCGCTCAGACAGCGTTGTTGGCTAACGGTTGGTCGGTCGCGGAGCCTATCGCTCCTGAACCGTTCGACCTTGTAGCAAGGGCACCAGGCACGTCGGAGTGGCAACGAATTCAAATCAAAAGCGCACGTGTTCGCGACGACCGCAATGGTGAGATCGTTTGCTACGCCCGTAAGAATAGCGGAAAGCCTTATGACAAGGACGACTGCGACAAATTCATTGCGGTGCTGAACGGAGAAGTATTTATGTTCGACAACCGAGGTATCTCGGAGTACTGGGTCGGTGCTGACTCGATAGATGCGAAGTGGACGCGTTTATCGACGGGCATCGAATCACTAAAATTATGCGAAGGAGCTGGCGCTTAATGGCTAAATTGAATGGAGTAAAAACGTTGGATATGGTAAACGGAGAAATTACGAAGGTTGAGTATAACGGGGCGGTTTACGAGAAGGTGGACGGTAAGGCGCAGGCAGGTGACATTGGTCTACGCATTAGGAGCGATGCTAGCTGGGCGAATATTGGTTCGTTCTATCTAGTCGTAAGAGACGGGGTTTATTCGGACAACGGCGGTTTTGAACCTTATATAGAAGTGTCTCAGTGGCATTTTTTCCGCAAAGTAGCTGACGCTAGTGCCGCCAACCAATCGCCTACACCGTCTACCGACGCGCTAACCGACCGAGTAAGCACGCTCGAGCAACGAGTGGACAAACTCGAAGGCAAAACGGAATCTGACGGATTCAAACTCGTCACCGACCGTGAGCCAAAAGCGGGCGACTTCGCTAAGTTTTCCGAGGGTGACACGGTTAAACTCGTAATTAAAGAAGGAAAACGACCGCACTACGGCTATGGCTTGGTAGACAACGGCGAAATCGGCACAATCCGTGAAATTCGCAAGGACTTAATCAAAGTCGACTTTCCAAGCCAATCGGGATGGAGCGCAAAGCCGAACGAGCTCGAAAAGGTGTCGGCGGAGGAACTTGCGAAACAGGCGGAAACAGCGCGCTGGGCGAGCATTGGTCGCAAGCCTAACGAGTTCAAGAAGGGCGATATTGTTCGTTTAAATCAAGACTCTGGCGCGAATTACAAAGGTGAAATCGTTGAGATTGCTCAGGACGGAGCTGACTCATATTTTGACGAGAACGGAGATAGATACGCCGGTGCCCTGCACTGGTTCGAACTAATCACACCGGTCGAACAACGCTTCGATAAAACGGAGGCGACCGCCTAATGGACGCTTACGACTACTGGAAAACGACTCCGCCCGAGCCTACGCAACGGCAAGTCGGCGCTTGCGGTCATTGCGACTCGGAAATCTACGCAGGCGACACGGTGCTAATCGACCGGGTTGACGGCGGTTACTATTGCGACGAAGCGTGCTTTATGGCGTATATGCGCAAGGCGGGGCACGTCGAAACGGACACGGTAGATTAGACGAGGTGATACGATTTGCAAATACGCTTAAATTTACGGCAAGTTGATGCGAAGCAAAGCGAAGCAACGGCAAGGGTCAAGGCGGCGGCTGAACGTAAGGCAAAGGCGACCGAAACGATAGAGGACGCGTGGCAACGGATTCTATCGATGAAGAATAGTGACGCAGACCGAGCGCGATTACTCGAAGTAAAGGCGGCGATGGCGGAAGGGGTTATAGGCAGACATCCTTCCGACGCTGCCAAACGATTCAGCAAAGCGGAGGCGCTTCGGTTGCACAAAGAACTCGCGGAACGGCAACGCGAGGACACTTTGCGCAGAATGGTCGAGAATACACCGAGCAACTACGAATTAATTACGACACGCGAGCAGTTGGTTCACTTATCGGCGCAATTAATGGCGGAGGACACAGTCGCAGTTGATACGGAAACTACTGGCGTCGACGTTTACACGGACGTGATTGTAGGAATGTCGTTCAGCTTGCCAATCGCCAATAGGCACGTATATATTCCGGTCGACCATTCGGCAGACACTCCGCAATTATCGCTCGAATACGTATTACACACGCTGCGACCGTTTTTGCATCACGAAGCAATAGGAAAGGTACTCCATAACGCAATGTTCGATATTGCGATGTTTCGGCGTCACGGCTCCGACCTAAAAGGCGTCGTTTGGGACACTATGACGGCGATGCACTTGCTCAACGAAAACGAGGAGTCATTCCGGTTGAAAGACTTAGCGCCGAAATACCTCGGCGTTGAGTCGGATACTTTCGATACTTTGTTCGGACGTGACGCACAGTTTCGCGAGGTGCCGTTAGACATTGCACTAGTGTATGCGGCGAAAGATACCGAGTTGACCTGGAAGTTGTACAAGTTTCAATACGAACATATGGCGAAAATGCCTACGATTCTCGAGTATTACCAAACGGTCGAGGTGCCGTTGTTGTACGTCATTGTCGACTTAGAGGCAAACGGATATGTGCTCGACCTGGACTTCGCGAAAGATTACGGCGAACAACTACGGAAACGAGCCGAGGAATTGAGCGCCGAGCTAATCGCAACTTTGACGCCATATCATGACGGCGACGAGCCATTGAACCTAAATTCTACGCAGCAAATGAGACCGGCACTTTCGAAGGCGATTGGGACGGAGCTCACAAGCATGGACGCCAAGAAAACGCTCAAGCCGTTGAAAGGCGAGCATGACGTGATTGCGAAGTTACTAGAATACAAGAAAATTACGAAGCTGAGCGGCACCTATATCGACACGTTGCCGTTAAAGCAAAATCCGACCACTAAGCGATGGCACTCGCGATTTAATCCGATGGGAACGGTGACGGGGCGGTTTAGTTCCGGCAAGGACGAAGAGGACAAGTCGGCGCAAGGCTTTAACGTTCAGAATCAACCGCCCGAAGCCCGTCCGATGTTCGTTGCGCCGCCGGGCAAAGTGCTCGTAGGAGCCGACTTCAAGGCGCAAGAAATCCGATGCGTGGCGTACCTTTCGGGCGAACCGGTTTTAATTAACGCTTTCCTTGAAGAACGCGATCCTTACGCAATGATGGCTTCGAACTTCTACAAGCGACCGTATGAGGACGTATATAAGAACGCCGACGGCTCCGACACGAAGGAACGTAAGCAAATGAAAGTCGTTTGGCTTGCGACGCTTTACGGTATGAGCAAGTATTCGCTCGCGGAAATGCTAGGCGTTGACGTTAAGGCAGCCGTCCAATTCCAGTCTGACTTATTCGAGTCGATGCCGAAGCTAAACGCGTGGATAGAAGGCAACAAGAAATTCGTCGAGCAATACGGCTTCGTATGGACGGACAAGCAAGCGCGCAAACGACGCTTACCTGACGCCAGATTGCGCTTGAAAGGTTGGGGCGACCCGAATTTCAGCAAGAAAAACCGTGCGTTACGCCAAGCGACAAATGCTCGCGTGCAAGGCAGCTCGTCGATACAGACGAAAGTTACGATGTTGCGAGCGCATGAATATTGCGCAAATAAGCCGGGTTGGTCGCTTTGGTCGACGGTACATGACGAGTTGATTTTCGAGGTGCCGGAAGACTTTACGCTAGCCGAGGCGGAAGATATTCGCGATATTATGCTTAACTCATACGCTTGGGGCGACGTGGTAACCAACGGAACGGACATTGAGGTCATGCGCAGATGGGGCGAGGGCGTGCCCGTTGAAGAATGGTTTAAAACGAAGGAGGAGACTGAATGACGAAAGAGTTACTAGGTTCGTTAGAGTTGAATCGAATATATCAACGCGATTGTTTGGGAGTAGGAGGTATGGCGTTAATACCGGACAAGTCAATCGATATGATACTGTGTGATTTGCCGTATGGAACGACAGCTTGCAAATGGGATAGCATTATACCTTTCGAGCCATTGTGGGAGCAGTACGAGAGAATAATTAAGGAAGGTGGAGCTATTGTTCTCACGTCAAGCCAACCATTTACAACTAAACTAATTAATTCAAACATCGACTTATTTAAGTATTGCTGGGTGTGGAATAAGAAAAAAGGTGGAAATATTTTTAATGCCAAGTATCAGCCAATGAAAATACACGAAGATATATGTGTTTTTGGAAAAGGAACGATAAAATATAATCCTCAAATGGTTAAAAGAGATAAGGTTAAAAAGTCTAAGAATTACGGGACAGGAGAGGCTTTTGGTGGAGATAAAACTCCTGAAAGTAAAACATATATATACACTCACACTTATCCAAAATCAATAATTGAGTTTTCAAATGCTGTACAAAAAGGAAAAGTTCATCCTACACAAAAACCAGTTCCACTATTCGAGTATTTAATTAAAACTTATACCGAAGAAAATAATGTGGTCTTGGACAACTGTATGGGCTCCGGCACAACCGCAGTAGCTTGCGTTCGTACAAATCGTAGATTCATAGGTTTCGAGACTCAACCGGAGTACATCGAAATCGCAAATAAACGTTTAGATAACGAGGAGGAATCGTCATGAACAACGACCAACAATCGGCATTATTTCGCGCACTACAAGCGGGCAAGCTCCGCGAACTAGTCGCATTACGTGGCGGAACGGGCGACCTACGCCGTGAATTACGCCAATCACGCAAAGCCAAGCGCAAGCAAGCGAAGGCGAGTCGTCAATTTAATCGTAGGAAAGGGGCGTAATATTATGGCGATAATCATTCGCAAGTTATCACGCCCTGGTTGCCGACCATGCGCAGCAATCTCGCACTACCTGGCGGAAATCGCACCGCAAATCGCCGAGGAAGGCGCAACAGTTACGGAACACGACGTCATGGTCGAACGTGGCTTGCTCGAAAAGTACGAAATAACTGGCGTACCGGTACTCGTATTCGAGCGTAGCGGCGTCGAGGTCGCTAGGCTTACCGGCTTAGTTAGTCCCGAAGAGATTCTCGACACGTTAATTTATGCGAAAGAGGTGAGGTAATGAGCGAAGTTTACGAGATTGCTAATATCGAAAAGCACGACGGTCTAACCGAAGCAGACACCGCAAGAATTGGACGAAAAGTAAAAATCGGGGTGCTTCACGAAGGCTACCGCGCTTTATTACCGCATGCAGACGACGAAGAAAAGGCGCTATTCACTTCGGTCGTTAAGTCGATTGAGGGCGTTGAGGGAGACGGTGAAATTAAATTCACGACGATAAATACAACTTATACACTTCGAAAGGTGGCGGGTGAATGAAGGACATTCTGCTCGGCATTGTAGCGCTAGTAATCGCGGTCATATTCGCGATTGGAGTTTACCTATTATTCGGCGCCATTTATTACTACGGACTGCAAACGCTTGGAGTCGAATTAACGTTCGGACAAGCCGTCGTGCTGGCGGTACTAATCGTAGTCACCGGAATATTGTTTCGAGGTAAAGAACGCAAGCAGACGAAAGGGGACGATGCTTTATCGGAATAAACATAAACGAAATCGCTCAGCAATTTACGGAATTTCTAAACGAGTGGCACAGTTACCCCGAGCCGTATGATACGAAATTAGACGCTTGGTTGCACGAAATCTACGCAAAGGAAATGCGGAAGTTTAAGCGCCTCGATTACAAATCGGCACCGTACTTTTCGCCGAGTTCTGCCGGAAAGGACATGCGCGAGCTGTACGTCAAAGCGTTACGTATGCCAAAGGACGCCGACGATGTTAAACCGTGGCAAAGGCGATATACGGCACGGGGCACAGCTATCGGGGACTGGCTTCAGCGCGAAGTATTACTAGCCGAGCGTCACTTCGAAAAGTTTACCGGAAAGACCGTGCCGTTTAAGATGGCGAGACGCGATGACGGAGCTCCTTTCTTCGAGGACTTCGTTCACGGGCAGCGTTTCTTCGAGCATAACGGACAACGCTTTTCAATACTCGGAACAAACGATGGTGTTCTCGAGTGTGTTGACGAGAATGGCGAAATCAAACGTATCGGGCTCGAAATCAAATCGAAGCAAACGAGCTATAGCGAAACGGGCTTTCAGCGAATGAAAGGTCCGAAGGATGACCACGTAAAGCAAGTGACTTGTTACGGATTGATGTACGACTTGGACGCGTACTTAATCATTTACGTTAATTGCTCGGTGAAAGCGTGGTTTATGACGGACGACGAGTTTGCCAAAGCGCCCGACTTTCGAGTGTTCGGCGTGGAAATCACCGAAGATATGAAAACGGAAATTCTCGATAAGTTTGCGGAAGTGACTCGCTGTGTTGCCGTAGAGACTCCGCCAGCGCTCGATTTAGATCAATTCCGTTTTAACAACTTCAAGCGTAGTTGCGCGCTTTCGTTAAGCGACGAGGAATTCGAAATACTCAAAGCACAGGTTCGACGGGCGCAACGGTCAGGCTTGCCGCAGTGGAAAAAGGAGCAATATTACGAAGCGTTCGAGTTTATTCGTGAGGTACGCGAAAAGGAGGCGGTATAGTGCGGATTCTCGGCATAGATACCTCTTTCGCATCTCCCGGCATGGCGGTTATCGAAGTAAAAAACGGAAAGGCAAAGCTAATCGCAGCTAGTCACGTCAAAACGAACGGTAAATACGCAAAGCATGGCGATGAAGCGCGTAACCGCATGATATACAGTTGGACGCTATTGTTTTGTCGGGAGCATTACCCTTTCGACGTAGTTGTTCGCGAGAAATTTAACTCGCCTAGCGTTGATATTACTCGAAAAGTGTTCGGTGCCTGGCGAGAAATGGATTCAGCACTTGCGACGCTAGGTTACGACGGTACGCCCGAAACAGCGACGCCCGGTCAATGGATGAAGGTGGTCGTCGGAAAAGGTAAGCCGAGCAAGGAAGAAATCGAAACAGCCGTTAAAGGTTTTATCGGGGACGTCGAGTTTGCTACTAGCGGTAAAGGCGGAACATACGACGAAAGTGACGCGGCTGGCTTGGCTCTTTGGTGGGCGATTAAGGAAGGACTGATTAAAACGTGAGCCTATCGCAAACTTACGCCAAACTCCTCGCCGACCTCGAGCGCGAACTCATCGAAATTGACCGCGACCTTGCAACTCTCGACAGTCGGCGCGAGGCGTTGGAGGAGCGGAAAAATGAAGTCGAAGAAGGAATTAACGGAATAAAGGAGCGGATTACTTGGTAAAAATGAGCGCAGAACTAATCAAAGACGTAAAATTATCGGAATCATTCCTCGAACAATATCGCAACAAACAGCCGAAGTGGGGCTTCGGAGGACTTGGCTACATCGTTTACCTCCGCACATACGCCCGTAAGAAAGCCGACGGAACGCTCGAGCGATGGGACGAAACGGTGCAACGTATTACCGAAGGAAACTTCAAAATCGAGGCTCGTAGACTAGCGGAAATCGGAAAGCTAACCGAAATGAAAGTTGCCGACTTAATGACGGAGATGGAACGCTTTTACCACCTCGTATTTAATCTCGTAATGACTCCGCCAGGTCGTGGACTTTGGATGAGCGGAACGGAATACGCCGAAAAGGTGGGCGACGCCGAGAATAACTGTTGGGGCGTTTCGATGCGACCGCAGCCGTACCTTGCCGGAGAGGAACCGAAAGTATCATTTGCGCCAGTATTTACGTTCGACCAAGCGATGAAGGGCGGAGGCGTTGGCGTTAATATACAGCGAAAATATGTTAATCAGATACCGAAGGTAGAGAACGCGCTAGAATTGACGTTTGTTTGTGACGGTGTACATGCTGATTATCATTCGGAATTAAAGGAATTAAAGGTGTGGGAGCGGTTTGATGCTATCGAAGATTTTACCGTTACTGATTCCCGTGAAGGTTGGGCAGAAGCGCTCGGAAAAGTTATCGACGCACACTACGAAGGCTTAACGGAATTAGTCATCGACATAAGCGATATTCGTCCTCGAGGCACCGATATTAAAGGATTCGGCGGAGTCGCTAGCGGACCTGCGCCGTTGGTGACGATGCTTACGAAGGTGAACGAAATACTTAATCGTCGAGTTAACGACTATGTAACACCGACCGAGTGGGGCGATGTTGTTCAGTTAATCGGAACGTGTGTAGTTGCAGGAAACGTGCGTCGGACGGCGCTCATCTTAATCGGCGACCAAAACGATAAAGAATACGTCGAATCGAAAAACTATTCACTTCCGCAAAACCTCGAGGCGTCGCAATGGCGATGGGCATCGAATAATTCGGTCGATATTAGCGTAAATACTGACCGTGAAACACTGCGCAACCTTGCCGTCAATATTTATTACAACGGTGAGCCCGGCTATGTAAACGTTGAGTTAAGCCGAAACTTTGGTCGAATTATCGACGGATTCCAAAAAGACATTGACGGCGAGGTAGAAATCTTTAACCCATGCGGAGAAATTACGCTGCCAAATACATCGCCGTGTAACTTATTCGAAATTAACTTACCGCGTGTTCACGAGTTAATTGAAAAAGGAATCGAGGGCGATCACCTTTACGAAGAAGTAGCGTACCTAGCTGCGCGGTATGCCTACCGCATTACTTTCCGACCTTACGAATGGGAGGCAACGCGCGATGTCGTATATAGGCACCGTAGGCTAGGCGTGGGCATTACCGGTATTACGGATTGGGTGCTCATGAGATTCGGCGAAAAGGCCGTAGTCGGGTTTGACGACGAAGGTAACGCGCAATATAACGAAGAAGTGACCGCCGAACTCGACCGACTATATAACTACGTCAAGGAATCGAACATCGCGCAAGCAGTCGAATTACAAGCGAATCCATCGATAAAAGTTACGACCGTCAAGCCGAGCGGAACAGTGTCGCTACTAATGGGCGTGTCGCCAGGTCAGCACTATCATTGGGCGCCGTACATGGTACGCCGAATAAGAATGGCGGCGAATGCTCCCTTAGTGCCGATTTTGCAAGAGTGCGGATACTACATCGAACCGGCTGTTAGCGGATTTAACGCCGATGGGTCGAAAAAGTACGATTATAACACGTTAGTTGTCGAGTTTCCGGTAAAAGCACCGACGGCTGAGCATCCGAAATTTCAGTCGGCTGGAGACGTGCCACTGCGCGAACAAGCTGCGCTTCAAGCGTTACTAGCAACGTATTGGAGCGACAATGCAGTATCGGCGACGTTGTCCTTTAAGAAGGCGCAGCCAAAGCCAGTTTATTTCGCTGACGGTTCAATACTTCACGATAAATTCGGACAGCCGGAATTGAAAATTGATAAACGCGATGAGGACGCAATAATAGACGAAATAACCGACATTCTCGACCGTTATAAAGGCGTCATCAAATCGACGAGTTTATTGCCTCATGCGACCGATACGTACCCGCAAATGCCGTACGAAGAAATAACCAAGGAAACGTACGAGGAAATGGTATCTAAGTTAACAGCGAAGCCTTGGGAGTTAATTAATGGAACAGTAGAAGCTGAGGATGAAGATACAACAGACTATTCGTCTGAATGTACGGGTAACTCTTGCCCTCTTAAATAAGGAGGTAATCGTATAAAGAAATGCTTACAATGTGGAGAGGTCAAGCCTTTGGCCTCCTTCCACAAACATAATAAGTTATCAGACGGTAGACGCCCGGAATGCAAAGAATGTAGCAAAAAGAGAAACCAAGAAAAAGCAGCCAATGACCCTTATACAAGTACTTTAAATAAAATGGCCGACAATATTTTAAAAAGGACTAAATACGCAATCAATAAACCTAAGAATAAGACGTACCTTGTTCGAGGTATCAAATGTTTATTAGGTGATAGCAGAAACGAAATAAGAGAAATGTTGGACAAACATTATGGCTGTGAAATAAAGAAGCTACTCCATCGAGGACAAAAACCGAGCGTTGATAGAATCGACCCTTACGGTCATTATGAGTTAGGAAATATACAAATTGTTAGTTTAGAAGAGAACTTATCACGGATAGACCATAAGAGTATATCGAAATCAGTCAGGGTTACGTTCCCAGACGGCGAACAAAAGGTTTTTGAAAGCATAAGCGACGCTTCTAAGGAATTAGGCTGCAAACGAGATACGATTTATGCGTCTTTAAAGCGTCCAGGAATAAATAGGCGAGGTTTAATATTCGAGTTAGTAAGTTGAATATAATTTTTTCGGAGGTGTTAACGTGGAAATACTTTCGCAAACGACGAATTGGGGCGTGTATGTTTTTCTATTGATGATTTTCGGCGGGTTGGCGCTAGCATTTAGCGTCGGTCTTATCGCCATCATCATCGATGTTGTAAGCGGTCAAGGTTCGAGTGAGCACTTTTTCGGAGGAATCCTTGCGATAGGTGTCGCTGTGATATCCGTGCTAGTAGCGGTTGATGTTGTGCGCGACGGACCCGACATCACCTACAAGGCGACCATTACGGACTTTAACGAAGTATACACGCAAGGCTACGAAATAATCGAAAAGGACGGCAACCTATATACACTACGCGAAAGCGAGGCGGAATAATTGGCATACTTCGGACTAAGCGCCAAAAACGAAGCACAAAAGCGAGCAATGCAAGCGTTAAGCAACGATAAGCCGTTCACGTTTTTAACGGGACCAGCCGGAACGGGCAAGACGTTAATCGCCCAAGCGGTCGGACTAGACAGCGTTATCGAGCGCCGTGACCACCGCAAGCTAGTCTACACGCGATTACAAACGCAAGTCGGCATGGACGTCGGTGCATTGCCTGGCGACCTCAACGAAAAGACATATCCGTTCGTGGCTCCGTTTATGGATAATCTCGACGTGCTGACCGAAAAGCCGAGCGAAATTAAGCGCTACTTTTCCGAGGGCGATGACGATAAGCGCAAGATATTCTTCGATTCGATTCAAACGGTGCGAGGGCGGTCGCTCAATCATACGTTTTTACTAGCGGACGAAGTTCAAAACCTCGATATTCACACGATGGCTGCGCTCGCTACTCGTCCAGGACTCCGCGCTAAGTTCGTCTTTATGGGAAACTTTGCGCAAATTGATAACGCCAAACTACGAAAGCCGGAGGCGAACGGGTTGTATCGATTGCTTGCCGGATTATACGAAAAAGAAGCGTTCCAGTATTTTGACCACGTAAATTTAACGGAGACGCAACGCCATCCGGTCGTCGAGATAGTTGAGGAAATCTTGCGTAATCACGAAATGGCGCCGGAGTTTGCCGAGTTGGAGGCGCGTGGTAACGTGTAGTCGAACCAAACTGTGAAGTAAAGGTGGAGATTGAAAATGCCACATTTAACACCATTCATGTATACAGCACACTATGAGGGTGCTAAACCTTATCTTGTATATTCAGTTGATTGTGATGAACCTGAAAAAACAAGTGGATATATGCAAGGTTATTGGGCATGTACGCATTGCGGAGAGGGAAATCATTTTAGATTTTATGATGATTCATATCATCCGAGATTCTTAGCGAAGTGTCCATCCTGTAAGCAAGAATTTATTGCGATTGATGATACAGAAGATATTGAGTAACTGCAACATAAGGATGGTGATTTTATGAAACAGCAAATAGAAGAATTACTTGAAAAACTTAAAGAAATTTCAAATGAAAAACACAATCAAGGGATTAACCTACATGATGTTTCGGAAGGATTGTCTGAATGGAATTTTGGATATTCAGAGGGATTAGAACATGCCATTCAAACGATTGAATCGCTAATTAAGTAACGAACAGTCCGAGACAAATACGCAATAAAAAGGAGGACGACCGCCATGCCGTTCTACACGTTTAAATGTACGAAATGCAACACGCAACGCGACGAATTAGTGCCGATGGGCACCGAGTCAACCAAATGCGCAACTTGCGGCGAGCCTACCGTTAAGCAGCCGAGTTTCCGGTTTAATGCGACAGGCTTGCCGAATGGGTTCGCAAGTTCACGAACAAAACCTCGAAAGGATGACGATAAATGAACGTAAAAATTAAACGCCTACACCCCGAAGCAGTTATACCGAAATACGCCCACGATTACGATGCAGGATTCGACCTCGTAGCAACCGAGGACGTCATCGTCGAGCCTGGCGAAACAGTCAAGGTGCCGACGGGCTTGGCGTTCGAAATTCCGCAAGGGTACGAATTGCAGATTCGCCCACGGTCGGGCGTGACGCTGAAAACGAAACTACGCGTGCAACTAGGCACGGTCGACGCGGGATATCGCGGCGAGGTTGGCGTGATTGTCGATAATATCGCAAGTGATCCTTTTGGTAACTTCGACCACTACCCGAATGGAATCGACAGAAATCCTATCGAAAGGCAGGAGCAAGAGTACGAATATGATGCGTATATCATCCGTAAAGGCGACCGAATCGCCCAGGCGGTAATCAAACGTGTCGAGCAAGCGCAGTTTATCGAAGTTGACGAGTTGAGCGAGACGGCAAGGGGCGACGGCGGCTTCGGAAGTAGCGGGGTGAAAGCGTGAAAGAGATTCCGTTATCAAAAGGACGAGTAGCATTAGTCGACGATGATATGTTTGATTATCTGAACCAGTGGAGTTGGTTTTATCATAAAAACGGATATGCGATGAGAAGTTACAGGAAAGACGGCCGTTATATGAAAGATAGAATGCATCGACTTGTGCTTAATGCGCCAAAAGGGTACGACGTTGACCATATAAACGGCAATAAACTAGATAACAGAAAATGCAATCTACGAATAGCAACTCGTTCTCAAAATAACTACAACAAGACTACACAATCAAACAGTTCCTCGGGGTTTAAAGGCGTATCTTGGAGTAAGCAAAGGAATAAGTGGAGAGCTCGGATACATGTGAATAAAAAGGAAATACATTTAGGGTTTTTCGAGTATGCCATCGATGCTGCTTTAGCCTACAATGAAGCTGCTATAAAAGTTCATGGGGAGTTTGCTAGACTAAATGAATTAGATGAGGTGTTAGTTGGATGAACGAAATCATCAATGTATTAGATAAAGGTTATGTGCGACTTACAAACGTAATGGGCTCCGACTTATCAGTCGTAAATAGCGCCCGCGTTTCCTACGACAAGGAATCGACGGAACTATCGGAAAAGGACGTCCGCCTTATTAAGTTTTTAGCACGCGAGGGACATACGTCTCCCTTCCGACATGCGACGCTTCAATTCGAAATATATGCGCCGTTAATGGTAGCGCGTCAGCATTGGAAGTATATCGTAGGCTCCGACCATACGATGGACGCATGGAACGAGTCAAGCCGTCGATACGTTACCGAAGAGCCCACGTTCTACATTCCGCAAGCTGACGAATGGCGTTCAGCGCCCGAGAACTCGAAGCAAGGCAGCGGTGCAACATTGCCGACCGATCATGGCGCAATAGCAACGCAAGATTTGCTCGATTATGTTGCGTTTGGCGAGCGATTATATGAACGCGCACTGAACTCCGGTGTCTGCGCCGAGCAAGCACGCCTATTCCTACCAGCCTACGGTATGTACGTGCGTTATTACTGGACGGCAAGCCTTCAATCTGTTGCTCATTTCCTTAATCAGCGCTTGGCTCACGACGCACAAGCCGAAATTCAAGCGTATGCTAAGGCGGTCAACGAACTAGCAACGAAATATTTTCCGGTAAGCATCGATGAGTTGGTGAAAGGGTGATTCTATCTACTTATTATCTACGATTCTATTAACGGCAAATCTGTTTTACTCGCAAGTTCCTCCACCAATTCCGACTATTCAATCAGCAGTCCTCGCCGAACATGTCGCTCCTAATGCGCAGATTTGGCGGGAGCAAGTCGAAGTATTGGCGACTGAGAATCAACGCTTACAAGACGAAATAGCACGCTTGAAAGCGACGGCATGGCAACCGTTCGAAGTAACGGCATATACAGCCGGCTATGAATCTACGCAAAAGCAAGCGGGCGAAGTCGGATATGGCATAACGGCGAGCGGCACGCAAGTCACCGAAGGGCGCACGATAGCCTGCCCGCCGAGCCTTCCGTTTGGCACCGTCGTCGAAATCGAAGGCATTGGCGAGCGAGTTTGCGAGGACCGAGGCGGAGCTATCAAGGAAGGGCATATCGACGTATATATGGCGGATTTAAACGAAGCGCAATCGTTTGGTAGGCAGAAACGATTCGCGCGGATTATAAGGGAGGCGGAATAATGACGAAAATTCATACGATTAAAGACGAAAGTTTGGGCGGGGTTTTGCGGGAGTATGTCGAGGTGGAGCGAAGGGCGAGCGATGGGGATTACATTGTGTGTACGCAAGACGGCGACCAAAACGGAAGATTCTACCGAAAAGGAGACGTTGGGAAATTCTTATATTTTAGCGATAGATACCCGTCTATACGAGTTAAATTTGACGACGATTTAGACGGAATACGTGAGGACGGCGAATGTTATGTGGGAACCGATTCTTTTTCCGTTATTGAACCGACCGACATCGTCCACATCGACGGCACACGCTATCGCCTAGTCGACCGCAAGGCGGAAGTTGGCGAGAAGGTGTTGATTGTAAATCCGAAACACACTTCCGTAATGAAGGACTACAACCTAGGTGACGTTTTTTCGGTGTCGTCTATATACGTGGAGTCTGTTGAAACGGACTCGCCGACGCCTGATAAAGCCGATAAATTACGGTTTTGGGATTACGAATACCGCGTACTCGTGCCGGTCACTGCAACCGACGATACTCCAACGGTCGACGGACCTACGGTGGACACCCGCCACGCATCGCCGGAGGTTATCGACTTGCTAGCGAATCTTGCTCGCCGAGTAACTTCGCTTGAACAACAGTTGCGCGACACGCAAGGCAACGTCGAAAAGTTGGCGGAAGAATTAGAGACAAAAACGCACGAACTAGGCGAAAAAGTCGAACAAGTTTCGGCGAATGTCGAAATGACAATCGACGATATTGTGACTCTAGACGAGCGCACTCAATCGGAAAAACCGTTCTTCACCACGTTTAAGCCAACGTTCTATATCAACCGTGAGGTGTCTAGCGCGAAACTACTCGCCGAAGCTTTCGAAGCACTTGCGAAATATGAACGCGGAGGTGCTCGCCCGTGAAGCACGAAATCGAGGTAAATCGCAAAATCACCGTAACCAAAATTGCCATCTGCGGCAAGCTTCGGTCGGGCAAGGACACGGCGGCGCACCACCTGTATATCTCGCACGGATTCGACCAGGTGGCGTTTGGCGACGCACTCAAGCGCTTGGCACACGAAACGTTCCCCGACGTCGGTATCCTCTCGAAGCCCCGCGCGTTATATCAAACGTTCGGCCAACTTATGCGCGAAATCGACCCGGACGTTTGGGTGCGCCATGCCGAGCGGAAGGTCGACGGTATCATTGACTACCGTGCCGGCACCGACGACCATATCGGCGTAGTAATTACGGATTTGCGTCAGCCAAACGAGTATGCTTGGGCGAAGGCGAATGGCTTTACGATAATTCGCGTCACAGCGCCCGACCAATTGCGCATGGACAGGGCGGTGGATGCTGGCGACGACTTTACGGTGCATGATTTCGCCCACGAAACGGAACAACACGTCGATAGCTTCGAGGTAGATTACGAAGTGGTCAACGATGGGACGGTCGAGGAGTTAAAGGCGAAGGTTGACGCGATAATGGCGAAGATTAACGGTTTGGAGGCGGTAAATTGAGCGACTTAAAACAAATCGGCTATATCGATAAAAATATGCAAGGCAACCGCGTCTATGATGCGGACGGCATATCGGCAACACTCGCAAGCCAAACGGGCGGGCAACGCCGTCACGGTGAACGTAATCGTCGCCATCGCACGCAAGTTAATACCGTTCATCACGTCCGAAAATTAACCAATTACGCATACGGAATCTATACGTAAACACGCCCGGCTCGGCACGTCGAAACAAGCGGTCGGCATCGGCGGCTTGGGCGAGCGGATTCCGCAAGGTTTCCTCGCCTGCCGGCCCGATTTCAATTCGTTGCAACGGGCGGTTGTAGTGCGCGGCGTAGTCCTTCGGCAGCATGGCGTGGGCCAGCGGGCTGAGTTCGAGCGTCTTATCCGGGGTTATTTCTACGGTCAATCGGTTCAGTCAGGCGAGCTCAAACGTGTGCCAAAACGTCGGCCCATCGTCGACCTTTCCGACATATACGAATTTAACAGGCAGGTCGGCGTCAGTCAGCGCCAGTTTATCGCAAACTTTCTTGCCGATAGCTGTGCCGAGGTAGCCACGCTTGTCGGGGCGAACGGTTGACGCGTTCGGCACCTTGGCGAGTTCTTGCTTGACGATGCCTATGCGTTTGTTTTCGACGTCGACCGACACGACAACGGGCGTAAATTGCGTCACGGCTAGCGTTTTAATGGCTGCCGACGACAGGCGCAAACGGCGGTATTTATCGATAGTAACGGCATTGTCGCCACGGCTGGCAACGGATAACGGTTCGAATGGCAAAAGAATCACGTCCCTACGGTTTATTTAACGATATTATTGCACTAAATTTGACGATAGTCAAACGCAATGCAAGCGAGATTGTAAAAAATGACGCAAGGGTGGGCGGTATATGGCGATAGTGACTAATTTATCGCATTGTCAGCCGTATTTTAAAGCGTACTGCGCGGAACATGGCCTGACGGATGGCGACGAGTGGAAAACATGGGAGTATATGGCGTGGATTAGCCGTAAATGGGAGGACTATCGGCGTTTAAGGGGAAAAGGTCGATACGACTCAATTATGGAAAGTGAACGGTTGGAGTTCGAGGAAATGTATATTAAAAAGCTAACCGCGGAATGATTAACGGTTAGCTTCGTATAGTGCGTTTCGTCGAAGAATAGGTTCGGTAATTTCAAAGTAGGTTTTTGCGTCGCCTTCTTCCATAGCCTTAACAATTGCGAGTTTTTCTCCACGAGTTAGGTACGGAAGAATTTGCGTCAAGAAGAACTCTTTCAATTCGCCATCTTTCTTCGATTCCTTTTTCGCGGCTAGCCGTTCATTAAAACTAATTACTTTCGCCATATATAACGCCTCCGATTCATTTGTTATCTCAAGTATAAACGATTATAGACGCAATGTCAAACGAAAAATAAACGAAAGAGGGCGATAAATTGAACAGAACGAAGCAAATCAACGAGTTACTTGGTATAAACGATAGTTATCAGGCGCCGACGCGATTAATGGAGATTTTATACGATAGGGGACGCCGAGAAACGCTATTCGCGAAATTCCTTGAGTTATTCGACTACGACGTTAATTACGATTGGTTCCACGAATATTTCCAGGAGGAACATGCAGACCGAAAGGTAAAGAAGCAGGACTTTACACCTCGTAGTGTCAATGAGTTAATTACGCAATTAGTCGGGGCAGACGATTATGACGGTAGTCACTACGATCCTTGCGCCGGAACTGGCGGAATGACTATTACCGCGTGGAATCGCGACCGTTATAAGCACTCGCCGTTTGATTACCGGCCGTCATGGTACGTATACACATGCGAGGAACTCAGCGACCGTGCGATACCGTTTTTACTGTTTAATATGTTAATCCGAGGCATGAACGCAGTTATTATCCACTGCGACGTACTGACCCGCAAATCATACGGAGCGTTTTTCGTTCAGAATGACACCGATAATCACCTCGGATTTTCGTCACTAAACGTAATGCCATATTCGGACGAAGTAGCGCAGCATTTATCGGTTGAATGGGTCGAGGAACGCTATACGCCGTTAGTCGAGTCGCCTGAAGTAATGCCGGAACATATTACGAATCACGTGCCACGAGGAGAAGTTAGCGATTTTACACGGTTATTCTATGCGCTTTGCGGAGTTGATACGAAATGACGACGATTGACCATGCGTTAATGAAATCGCTCGAATATAACGGCGAATACGGCGCTCGATATACGTGTAAGAACTGCGTTCATTGCCCGGTCGGAGAAGGCTATCAACCGTGCGACAAACAAGGTGTCGATGTGCTTCCGTCAAATAACGTATGCCGAGCGTATGAGGCACGCATCAAGAATCCGTCGGCGCCAGAATTTAACTTCGACGATTACCTCGAATTTCTCGGTAGCGACTTTTATCGGCCGTTTCGTTCGACTGGAAAAATTATCGGCGAAGGCTACGGAATGATCGGCTTAGAAATTACGAAAGAAGGCGGATGGCGCAGTAAATATGGAAAATATAACATCTATGAATTCGAAGATTGTGCACATTGCCGAGTAAATATGCCACGTTGTCACGTCGAAATCGACGGCCATAAATTCGAGATAGATTATCGTCGGTATCGCGAATGTAGAACGGTTGAAGATGGCGCTATCCACTTTGTTTTACACCTGTGGAAAGACAAGCCGACACAACGGCGTTATAACAAGGAAATTAACGGCAAATACGAAGTAGGAGGGCGTTAGATGGGCGCAGTTAAAACGGACTTAAACGCAAAGGAACGCACGCTCGAAGCGAAGTATCATGCGCTAGATTCCGCCGATGGCGTGCGCCAGCTACTCGGCGACTATAACGCATTGGTGCAACGGCAATACGCCGGCGACTATAACGCGATTGTGATACTTGTCGACTTAGCAACGGCGATTGAGCGCGCAGGCTTGACGGATAGGCAGCGACAAGCCCTGGCGCTAGTTTTCGAGGAAGAATATACGCAAGTAGAGACAGCGGACGAGCTCGGCATCAGCAAGCAAACGGTGAATCGGCTGATTAGCGTGGCGACGGCGAAGGTAGCGCGTGTTTACGAAGCGTGGGCGAGAATGGGCGAAGGGTATTCGCTAGGAGTAATCGAAACGGAAGGGGAGCGTTATATTGACTAAACATATCGTATTTTATAGTGGTGGAATAGGAAGTTGGGCGACTGCAAAACGGGTGATTAAGGCGTATGGGAAAGAAAACGTAATTCTCATGTTTACCGACACGCTCGTGGAGGACGAGGATTTATATAGATTCATAGACGAAACTGTTGCGGAAATGGGTGTCGAATTTGTAAAAATTGCCGACGGACGCACGCCGTTCGACGTATATTTCGACGATAAGTACCTCGGCAATTCTCGATATGCACCGTGTTCCAAGCGATTGAAGCAAGAGGCAGCTCGAAATTGGATTGACGAGAATTATTCGCCGGATGAGTGCATATTATACCTCGGAATTGATTGGACGGAGGAACATCGTACATTAGCACCGAGAAAGAACTGGGCTCCCTACCGCGTCGAGTTTCCGCTGTGTGAAGAGCCGTTACTATCGAAAGAAGAAATGCTGGCTGAACTTAATCTAATAGGAATAGAGACTCCGAGACTTTATAAACTAGGTTTCTCGCATAACAACTGCGGCGGGTTCTGTTGTCGCGCCGGACACGGTCACTTCGCGAACCTCTTATCACAAATGCCGGACAGGTTCGCTCAGTATGAGGCGCTCGAGCAGGAGTTCCGCGACCGTACGGGCAAGGACGTGTCTATGATGAAAAAGGAGCGCAAAGTTGGCGGTGTTAGACGGAGCTTTCCGTACACACTTCGCCAGTTACGCGAGGACATAGAAGCGAAACAAGAAATCGATATGACGGACATTGGCGGTTGTGGTTGCTTTGTTGACGACGGCAATCCGAGAGGAGACGAATAAATGAACTTAAACGAACGAATCGACGAACTATGGACGCAAACAAAGGCGGGCAACCTACCGCGTGAGCAACGATTTAAGGCGATTGAAGCGCTGACGGATGAATACGTCGTGACCGTAGGTCAGCGGCCGGACCATACGCAGCTCGACCGGCTGGCGACGCTTTGCTTGTACGAGGAGGTGACGGATGCAACTCCGTGGAAAACGCGGAATACTGAACGGCCGATACACAGCGATAGGCAACGCAGGACTATCGAGGACAATGAGGCGGGGAGCAGCCCGTTGAAATATATTAGTAGCAGTCGATGACCAACCGCCTGAAATTCGGAAGCCCTTCTCATTAGCGAGTAGGGCTTTTTACATCCGCAAATATACTGTAGCTGTTGATGATATTGCTGTAACTACTAAAGTCTTTAATCGTTGATACGTGTCCCGTAAAGCAATCTTGATGGGTTATGCTGTTATAAATATCTAGTACAACCCTGTCTTTGTTAATAAACATACGACGACAAACTGGGCATTTAATCATCGAGAACCCTCCTTTCTTTAATAAGAGGGTTCTCTTTTTTATCAGGATTTTCCTTTAATGTCACTTAATTGTCAAAAAAAAAATTTCGAAAAGTTTATAATAATACTTTACAATGCGATAACGCATGTGATATATTATAAATAGGAAATGCGATAACGCATAAAAGAGGGAGGGAATGATAATGAACTACTTAGAAGCTGCGAGAAAAATTTATGAAGAAGGCTATAGATTTGCTGGTGTTAGGTCTTTAACGGATGATGAAAACTATAATATTGGGGATACTTGCAGACAGTCATACGAGTGGGACAGAGAAGAAGATTGCTCAACTTATTATACAACAGGTTTAAAGGCCGGTGGCACTTGCGCAATAGAAGTAAGAACTGACTATTTAGACAACGATACAGTCGAAGAAGATATTAAGGAATTAGCCGAAAGAATTGAGAAGGCTGTAGTTGCTACTGATTTATATATGGGTTTTACTAAGGCGATAATTGCAGGGAACAGCACGTATACAGACTTAGACTGGAGCGACGATAACGAAATTAGAATCGTTGATGCGGTAGTAATTGAGTTAATATAAGAGAAGGAATGATTTATTTGTTACATGACATAATCGGTGTGGAAGAAGCTGCTGAAATCCTCGGACTAGCTCCAGGAACCGTAAAAAATATGTGTGCATCAGGAAAACTAGAAGCTAAAAAAATCGGGAAAACATGGGTCTTACATAAAAATAATTTGGAGGTTAGAAAGATGGTTAAGAATTTAAATGGTGTTGAAATTGATTTTGCTCAAGCTGTAGAACACATGGATGATGAAATTAGAGAAAATCTGCACGATGAAATGGCTCCTTGCACAGACCAAGAATTTTTTACAGCATACGAAAATGCCCACAAAGAAAAATTTAATGAGGTTTGGTTCTTGAGCGAAGAGAACCCCGTTTGGTAGTTAAGAAAAAATGAATAATGAAATGATTGGTAAACGGTTTGGAAAATTAGTTGTTAAAGAGTATCACGGGAAAAAGGGTAGAGCTAAAACTTGGCTCTGCCTCTGTGATTGCGGAAATACTAGAATTGTGAAAACCGCATACCTTAATGATGGTACTGCTTCACATTGTGGGTGCGGAACAGTAATTGATTTAAAGGGTCAGCGATTTGGGCGGCTTACAGTTGTTGAGTTAAAAGGGACAATCAATAAAAAAGCTGTTTGGACATGCAAATGTGATTGCGGAAATACTATAGATGTGCAAAGTTATTATTTGCGTGACGGTACAAAAAAATCATGTGGCTGTCTGCAAAACGAATCGAGAAGTAAGTCCATGAAAAAGGCTCAAACCGTGCATACTTTTGATGAATTATTTGTCCCATTTTTAAAAAAGGATATACAAAAAAATAATACGACTGGTGTAAAAGGAGTTACTACAAAGAAGTACAAAGACAAAACTAAGTATATGGCACAATTAGGGTATAAAGGTAAAAATATTTATTTAGGGATATATGACACCTTAGAAAAAGCTATTGAGGCACGACTAAAAGGAGAAGAATTGTACTACGGAAAAGCAATTCAGGAATACGATGAAAAATTTAAAAAAGATTAGCCCCCGCCCTCAGTCCTAAGGATTGGGGCGCTTTTTTGCGTTAAATCGGCTTACTTTTCCGTGAAATGTTTGGACTAGGAGTATAAGGCCCTAGGGGTCTTTATCGAAAGGTAAACGCATGAGGCGGGTATGCTCCGCCCGACCTTCCGAACCACTACATGGCGGATGGGATTTTGGCGCTCATCAGCGCAAAGTTGGCGGCTTTTTTATTTGCGCAGCAATAGAACCGGATACGCCTCTGCGAAAGTAAGCGGACCAACGCCGGTCAATATATCTTAGCGACCATCCGCGGAATGCTTCCGAGCGCTGCGCTATTTTTAATTTAACGGAGGTTATGCGGAATGAACGAATTCTACTATTGCTACTCGCCGAACTTACAGGCGTTCCTACAAACGCACGGCCAGCGCTTTATTTGCGTGGGGCTAAACGAAAAGACGTTGCGCAAGTTTTGGCAGTACAAACGCAGCAGCGAGCTTGACGAATTGCTGACGAAGTGGCAGGCGCAAAAGCCTGCGTAATTATGTATTTTAACGCTTATAAGTCGAATTAATTTACGTGGAGGGCGATTATATTGGAACAATTTGCGAAAGAGGCTTTGCGTCAAAAAGAAAGCGTGCTAGCCAGCGGCGGCTATGCCGTGGTGCCACACGATATTTACCGCGTGTTGCTGCCGGAATTAAAGGCGAAGTACGGCGGACAGACTGCGAGGGACTGCGTGGTTTTGTACGGCTATATGCACGCGTATACGAACGGGCAAAGCGAAGGTGGGGCGTATATGTGGGCGTTTCCTAGCGTGGCTCAAATCGCCGAGGACACCGGCATACACAAAGACCGCATCAAAGGGCTCATCGACATACTCGTCAGTGAAGGCGTGATGGTGACGCGAAAAATACCGTGGCATGGGCACGCGAAGAAGATGTATATGCCGTTGTATGAGCGAATGGCGCCCGATTCCTAAATGCGGGAATTAATCGATTCCCATTCGTAGGAATTAATCAATTCCTAAATGCGGGAATATAATAAGAACAACGTAATAATAACGAATTAATAATAATAAAGATTGCGCGAGTTCATTCGCTAACGCTCATTCACTCGGCGCCGTCTTTAGTAATAACGAATACGCGTATATAGGTATATCTTATCGCAAAGAGTATTAATAAGAATAAAAAGATAGCGCCAATTCCCATTCGTAGGAATTAGGCAAACGCGCCTGGTACGAAAATCGTGCCGGGTTATTTTGCGTTACACAAACGGAAAGGAGCACGGTAATGAGACGGATATTACTATTGGCTTACATTGCGTATACGCTCCGGAAAGGAGTGCGGAGACTTCGCCCGACATTACGTTAAGGATTCCGTTAGATATATTAATAAGAAGGAACGCGGAATAATGGCGGATAGCCTTCGTTAGTTGCCGTAATGCGGAACGGTTAATTTATCCGCGAGGAGCCTCTACCGGACGCGACCGCCTAAAACTCAGGGGGGTTAGCGCTATTTTATGCAAATCGTATGCAATCGTGGTGTCGCTTCCGTATGCATGAATCGCGGGAAATACTGCGGAATGGGAGCGTGGGAATGGCGGTGTGACAACGATGTATAAAATCGTGCATAAAGGCGGAATAGGGGCGGTCGACAAACGTTGATATGGCGCGGTTATGCAACGGGGTGAATTCCTCATAATAAGTATTATGTCTACTAGAATTGAATATACAATACACTAATATACAATCGTTCATGCATCCGAGTGAATACTGAATTCAAAAACCCCCAAGCCCACTTTTTATTTTTTCGGAATTTGACGTACGGAATTTGCGAACAATTTTTCAAACTCGGGGCGTTTTCGCAGATAGACGAAAGGCAATCGGATGCCTAGCGGTTGTCTTTTTTGTATTTACGAAGATTCCCAACGGAAAGGAGGACGCTAACATGGCGTATATCAACGGTGAATGGCTCGACCGTGACCAACGAGCGCAAAGAATTGATTTGCTAACGGAGCGTTTGCGCAAATTAGTCATGCTTGTTAAATCCGGTAAAGCTACCGAATACCACGTCGAAATGCTCCGGCACGACAAGACAGAGCTGGCGAAGCTAAAACGCGTGCATCGGGCCGAGGTAGACATCGCCTATTTTACGTATACATACTTGAGCGACGGAGGCAATCCCGGCAACGACGACAACGTCATTCGCCACAGTGACGACGGAACAGCGCACGACCCAATCGAATTAATCGCGCCCATTCATCGTGAATTTTTCGACCTGTGCGACCACGTAAACGAAGCTGAACGCAATGCACGACTAGCGATAGCTGCGGCCCGTGGACATTCCAAATCGGGCGTATTTTCGAATGCATTTCCGTTGCATCAAGTGGCGTTTCGCAAACGTAGATACATTCTACTGATTTCCGAAACCGACTCGTTGTCGAAAAAGTTAATCGGCTGGATTAATAAGCAGCTAAAATTCAACGCATTATTTCGCGAAGATTTCGGCATGCTGTTGCATGAACGCAATCAGATGAACGAAAAGGATAACGAAGAGGCGTTCATTACTACGTCAAATACGCTCGTGGAAGCGTCCTCGTCCGGTAAGCAATTACGCGGAAAAAGACACGGTGCTGTGCGTCCTGACCTCGTAATTATTGACGACCCTTCGTCGATGAACAACGAGGGTACAAAGGAAGCACGCGAAAAGTTGGTGCATTGGTTTAACTCGGTTGTGGTGCCGATTGGGTCGGCGTCAACTGCGATAGTGCTTGTCGGTACAATGGTTAGCGCTACGGGGCTATTAAATCACGTACTCAAACGAAAGGACTTCAAGTCGTCATTTCATGGCGCGGTTATCAGCGAGCCGTCGAATCCGAAGCTATGGGAGCAGTATTGCGAAGTATACGCACGCGCCGATTCGATGGAGGAAGTCGACGAGTTTTACAACGCCAATAAGGACGAATTAGAAGAAGGCGTAGAACTCGCATGGCCGTGGCGATGGTCATATCGCGCGCTAATGCACGAAAAAGTAAACATGGGCACGCGGGCATATAATTCGGAGTATCGTAACTTGGCGTTTAGTGAGGACGAGCAGTTTTTCTTCCCGGACAACTACGCGAAATATCACTACGTTTATGAGAACGGCAGGACGTTTATTTCTTACGAGGATAAGCGCATTCCGATGGAAGACCTTTATGTTGTAGGCGCATGGGATATCGCTATGGGGAAGAATAAGCGGTCGGACTATAACTCGATAATTATTGTCGGTAAGCACTCGCCTACCGGCTTAATTTTTGTTCTTGACGAACACGCATCGAAAGAGCCAGCGCACACTTACATCGACGTAGCCATCGCGAAGATTAAGCAGTTTAATGTACGAATATTCAACGTCGAGACTATCAACGCATATCACGAATTTTATCGCCAGCTACAAGAGAAAGCGCGAGTGATGGGCGTTTACAAATGCCGTATTAACGATATCAAGAATCAGAAGTCATCAAAGGAGCAGCGGATTGAATCGCTTGAACCTATTTTGCATAATAAAACGCTTGTACTTAACGATAGGCATACGTTATTACTCGACCAAATGGCGCAATACCCATTTGGCGACCACGACGACTCAATTGACGCGCTACAAATGGCGGTCGACAACATCTTTAAACCGAAAGCAAGAATCGCGGTTAAACCAAGCTATTTATAACGAAAGGAGGGCGCGCAACATGGCGTCAAAACGATTGAAGGAGCTCGAATCGAAATTAACCGCCCAACAACAGAAGGCGGCTTTTTTATTGGTCGAAAACGACTTGCGCAGTAACGATGAAAAACGCACGCAAGAGGAAATTGCGGAAGAAGTCGGCGTCACATATAAAACGATTTGGGAGTGGCGGAAAAAGAATCGGAATTTCATCGACTACAAGAACGAAATCGCCGACGATTTTCTCGCGGAGTATCGCTCGGGCGTTTACGGGCAGTTAATGAAGTTGATTAACGGAAGTCAGCCGTCAGTTAAAGCAATTTCGCTTTATCTACAAAGGTTCGGCATGCTTACACAAAAAACGCAAGTCGAAACGATTGAATCGACTGGTTCTCGTACTAACGACGATTTAAAGAAAGAGTTGGAAGAATTAGACGACTTGCTGAACGGATAGCACTCGCTTCCCCGGCGAGTTACATAGGCGGAATAGGAGCCGACTAGCTATCGGATTCGAAAAGCACAAATCCCGATTGTGTTTTCCGCCAGTTTAAAAATACGGGAAATCATATACGGGGATGATGATAATGGGAAAAATAATGAGGACACCGGAAGAGTTTGCGAGAATAATAGCCGAGAGAGGTTTTATCGTACTTGAGGAAGTTCGAAGCCAAAAAGAAAATGCGTTAATGCAGTGTAAGAAGTGCGGACACGTTAAGAGGAAAAGAGTACAAAGCGTCGTAAACAAAGGTTACGGTTGTGCTAAGTGTGCTGGAAATGAACGATTAAGTACTCAAGAATTTAACGATTATGTGGCGAAAAATGTACATGGATATACGTTAATCTCCGAAGTTAACGGCGCTTTTAAAAAAGCTAAGTTACGATGTGATTTCGGTCACGAGTACGAAGTAAACCCGATTGACTTTATACACAAAGGATACCGTTGCCCAATTTGTAAATTTATAAAAATGAGTGGGTCAGGACATTGGAATTACAACGCCGATTTATCAAAAGAAGAACGCGAAACTACGCGGGCTTTTCCTGGTTACACAGCATGGCAATTCGCAGTCAAAAAGCGAGATAATTTTTCGTGTCAGTGTTGCGGAGATAGTAGGGGCGGAAATCTAGTTTCACACCACTTAGATGGGTGGAACATCGCAAAGGAGAAACGATTAGACGTCGATAATGGCGTTACACTTTGCGAAGATTGTCATAAAGACTTCCACGGAAAATACGGATACGGTGGTAATACGAAAACTCAATACGATAAGTGGTTATCGTCGGCTGAAAATAGTCGGCGTTTTCTTTATGCCAAGAACGCGGAGGAGGCAGTTTAATTGACCGACTTATTAAACAAAGTAACGCAAGGCGACTGCCTTGACGTAAGTAAAGGAATAGAAAGCGGAAGTGTCGATTTAATACTGACCGACTTACCCTACGGTAATATGAACACGGACGGAGGACGAAAGTTAGGTATTAACGGCTGGGATATGGTAATAGAACCCGAGAAGGTTTACGAGATTGCTAATCGGATTTTACGAAAGAATGGCAAGATGGTGTTATTTAGTCAGGAGCCTTATACAACGAGATTAATATCCGAGGCCATTTCGAAAGTTCCTTTTTCATATCGCATGGTTTGGGAGAAAGATAGTTTTGCGAACGCATTAGGGTGTAGAAAGGCTCCTGTTAGTTTTTACGAGGATATTTTAGTGTTTAGCAAGTATGAAGAAGATAAAACTGGACACGTATTGCAGGAATACTTTTATACCGAATTTAAAAAATGTGGATTAACAATTAAAGAGATTTGCGAAAAACTAGGCACAACACACGCAAGTCACTTCTTTACCCGCGGTAAACAATTTAGAGTACCTAATGAAAAATATCTGTGTCAGCTACAAGCTTTAACAGGACGTTTCAAAATATCTTACGAAGAAGTGGTAAAAGCACAACAAGATGCCTTAGATAGTAATCGTAATAACTATCCTTCTACGTTTAATTTATGGGAAGGGAATAAATACAAGTCTAATATCCTTAAATACAAAAAGGATTATAGTGGATATCATCCTACCCAAAAACCGGTGTTATTGCTTGAAGATTTAATAAAAACGTTTAGTAATGAGGGTGATACTGTAGTGGATTTGACTGCGGGCAGCGGTAGTACTGCGGTTGCTTGTGTAAACACTAACCGAAATTTCATCGCCATAGAACGCGAGAAAGAATACGTAGAAATCGCCAATAAACGCATAGAAGACGCAGCTAAAGTGAAAGGGGGTAATTAATAGTGCTCGGCTTTAATACGAAAAGAGAAATCGAAAAACGCGCGGACAATGGCGAAGTATTTCAGACGTACGACTCGTTTCAGACGGGCGAAGAGTTTCCGCCGGTTGCCGACCGTGAGCGAATCTCGAAATACAAGCGAATGAAAAAGTTATTCGAAGGTCGCCACGCGGAAGTATACGAACGAGCATCGGCAATTCTAAAAGATACGCCGCACGCGCCACAATTAAAAATGCTTTATATCGCGGTCAATCTCGCCGACATCATCGTGACGAAGCCCGCCGATTTGCTCGTAGGCGAACCGCCGAGTTTCGAGTCGGGTTTGCCGGACGACACGCCGCAACAAAAACGCCTTAACCATTACGTCGAGGAAAACGATTTAATCAAGCTGATTCACGAAAACGCAATCGGTAACGGCTATCGCGGCGACGCTTGGATTAAAACGCGGTATGGCTACCGGCAGGATTTTTCGGAGATTGAAAAGCTAGGCTTCGCAATACCGGAAAACATCGAAATGGAGCCGGTCATCGAGCACGTTGCGGCTGACTGCGTATTCCCCGAAACATCGCGCGGTAACGTAAAATCGTACAAAGCGGTCAATATTGCCACGGTTGAATACGTCGTGAGTAAACGCGAAGAAATCCCGTTTTTAAACGTTGAGCGACACGTGCCCGGCTTTATCATTTACGAACGTTATCGCTTGCACGAATACGAAGGCGGCGTCGATATGTCGTGGGGCTACCCGTTACAAGTCTACAAGATTGGCGAAAGGGTCCCGACAGGCAAAGCCGAGGATATCGTCGAAACTGGCGTGCCTCATTTACTCGTACATCACATTCCGTATAAGTCGGTAGACGACGAATGGTACGGCGTGGGAGGGCTTGAAAAAATCGAAACGTTGCTTGCCGCGATTAACGACCGCCTTGTGCAAATCGACTATATCCTATGGAAGCACAGCGACCCGACGGCATACGGTCCCGAACTTGAAGGCGTAGGGCAAACGAAAATCGGCGGTATTTATATACCGGTCAGCAAAGACGACGCAACGCCCGGCTATATGACATGGGACGGTCAGTTAACGTCGGCGTTTAAGGAGCTCGAGGTGCTCATTTCGCTAGTCTTTCAGTTATCTGAAACGCCGCAATGGCTATTCGGTACGGTGCTCGGCGAAAATAGTGGAGGCACTGGAACGTCGCATACGGATAGTGCAGCGATTAAAGCGCGGTTTATGCCGATACTTTCGAAAGTTAAGCGAATTCGAACGCACTATGACAAAGCAATCCGCGACGCATTGTGGACGTGTCAAATCCTCGATACAGTTCACGGAGATTTCGATTTTGAGCCGGTTTACCCGAAAATCAACTGGCAAGACGGCATTCCGAAGAACGCGAAAGAAGAAGCGGAGATTATGAATCTACGCACTGGCGGAAAGCCCACGATTGATGTCAAGTCGGCGATTAAGCGCCAGGATAGCGTTGACGACGAAAAAGCTGACGAAATTCTCAGTCGTATTGATGCTGACGAAAGACGAGTCGAAGGGTTTGTTGACGCCACAGTATTCAACGATAGTGCCGGCGGTGATAGTTAATGGTAAATTTCCGAGAAATCCCGACGCCCAAATATGACTACGAGGTCAGCCTATTAGTAGGTTATTACGAAAAAGCACTAAATGATCTAAGGGCTGAGTTGAGCCGAGTTGACCTTACGAAATTTGAAAGGGCTCAAACGCGCGCAACGTTGAATAACGTCAAGGCGATTCTAAAAGACTTAGACAAAAGCGCGCTAGGATGGGTTGAGCGGTATATCCCCCAAGCAGTAAGCGACGGAATAACAAGGACGTTAATCGCGTTAGGCATTGCGACTAGCCTGTCGGAAGCCGAGAAGATTATGAAGTTTAATCGGCTTAACCAAGACTTAATTAAAACTGCGGTCGCAGACACTCAATCGGATTTACTGCAGATTACTCAAAACGTTGACCGAAAAGTACGAATTGCAGTTCGTGAGGTAACCGCGGAAGTTATGCGCTCGAATCTTACGCAAGGCGTAAATGCTACGGCAACCTTGAAGCGCGAAATTGTTCAAGAGTTGCGCGCTAGATTAGGAGATTCGTTGAATACTGGCATTATTGACGCTAGTAATCGGAGATGGAAACCGCAAGTCTACGCTGAAATGGTTGTTCGTACAAAGATGGCGAGTGCTCAGCGTGAGGCGGCTATAAATGACGGAATATCGCGCGACGCACTATACGGAGTCATTAGTCGTCACAACGCGATTGATGCGTGTAAATTTTACGAAGGCAAAATAGTTAAACTAACGCGCGATGCTGACGGAGATTACCCGTATATCGGCGACTTGCCTCGACGTGAAATATTTCATCCAAATTGCCGGCATGTCGTAACGCCCGTAAGGCGACTTGATACTTTACCCGATGTTTTACGCGAAATTAACGGGATGTAAGTTTGTTTATAAGACCGAACGTTACGTCGTTAAACTAAACGGAATATATAGTCTACTCGGACTTTAAGCGTGGAGGTACGAAATGAGCGAAGAAATCAAAACCGAAGTAATTGACGAAGTGAAGTCGGACGATACTCCGAAAACATTTACGCAAGAGGAACTCGACAAAATCGTTGTGGAACGCATCGCACGCGAACGCAAGAAACTCGAAAGATACGCTGACTATGACGAAGTAAAGACGAAAGCTTCGGAATACGAGAAATTGCTCGAGGAAAAACGTCTTGCGGAATTAAGCGAAAAAGAGCGGCTTGAGGAAATCGCGAAGAAATACGAGGAAGAGAAAAACGGATTACAAGCGGAACTCGACGCTATTCGCAAGCAAGCCGAAAAGGAGCGTATTCGCACGGAATTTATTAAGGTTGCTACGAGCAACAATATCGCATATCTTGACGACGCACTCGCGCTCGCTGATTTATCCGCGGTAACAATCGACGAGAGCGGAAAAGTAGTCGGAATGGATGAAGTGGTCAAAACGCTCGTTGACAATAAACCGTTTCTAGTTGCGAAAAAACAACAGAAACAAATCGGCGACAGTAGTAACGGTAACTATGACCGTTCCGAAAAGACCGCCGAACAATTATTGAAAGAGGCTGCGGAAAAAGCCCGTCTGTCCGGGAAGCCGGAAGATAAAATCGCATACGCAAAGTTAAAACGAGAGTTAAACGGATAGGCGCCTATATGGCGCTTTTTTTATTAAACAAAACTAAAGGAGGACATTACGAATGTCTAAAATTCAATCAGGTCAATTAATCGGGAAACGCGAATCGGTAACGGATGAAATTCTATTACTAAACGAGCACCAAACCCCATTTTTAAGTTTACTAGGATTTAGCACGCCGGTTACTCAAGTCGAGCACGTATGGTTTGAGGACGAAATGTACGGCGATGAATCAACAACTACTGCTGATTTAGCTGATGCGGACACTACCGTAGCTGTGGCAGACGGTTCTATCTTCCGCGCGGGCCACGTAATTAAAATTGGTGAAGAGTTATTAAAAGTAACAGCGGTTTCTAATAACGACTTAACTGTAACTCGTGGGTACGCGGGAACTACAGCGGCAGCTAGCACTTCCGGAGCAGTTGTTGAAGTACAATTCGTTGAAGGTGTCGAGGGTGCTGACGCAAGGGCAGCTCGCTTCAAACCACGCGCTCGTAAATCTAACTTTACGCAAATTTTCGACGAAACTATCTCTATCAGCGGTACTGCGGCAGTAGTTTCTCAGTACGGACTTGACGACTTATACGAATACGAAAAGCAGAAAAAGCAACTTGAGTTAGCGCTTCAATTAGAAAAAGCATTAATCAACGGAGTTAAATTCGAGTCCCAAGACGGCTTAACTCGTCAAATGGGCGGTATTCGTTCAACTATCGTTACAAACGTAATCAACGCAAGTAACGCAGCTTTAGACGCTGATAAGATTAACGATGCTTTCCAAAAAATCTACGAAAAAGGCGGTTTCTCAAACGGCGGTAACTTCAAAATCGTAGTTGGCGCAAAGCAAAAGCGTGCTATTTCTGCGTTTGATGCTGCGAAAGTTAATATCGACCGTTTAGATAATGGACGCGGTCAGGTAGTAGACCACTTCGTATCTGACTTCGGACAAGCGGAAATCGTACTAAACAACAACCTTGCGGCTGACGAGTTATTCGTTGTGGATGCGAATAGGATGTCGATTCATCCGTTAACTGGACGTGACTTCGCGCACGAGTACCTTGGTAAGAAAGGTGACTACTACGAAGGTCAAATCGTTGGTGAGTATACAACTATGTTACAACAAGAAAAGGCTCACGCACGTATCAAAGGTTTAGCTTAATTGTAAGGCCCGTCTATCGGCGGGCTTGATTACTTGAACGACCGGAGGTGTTAACCAATGGCGGTTTTTAAATCGCGGTTTAAAGAATTTAGTTTTTACGCAAATAATCAACTAAAAAGTTTCCGTAATGGCACGTATGTCACTGATAATGCGGACGAAATCAAGGTGTTGCAGGCGATGTCTGACGTAGTGCAACAAACCGAAAAAGAGCAACCAAAAACGGAGGATGCGCCGAAAGTAAAACCAGCAACTAAGCCGAAATCAGCGCCTAAGAAAGCCTCCGGAAAATAATTAACGGAGGTGTTTTCGAATGGCGGTCACTATAAATGATGCGGACTTATACATCGACCAAAACGTTATTGTTATCGAGGATTGGACTGATAGCGACGATGCGAAAAAACAACGGTTGTTAAATGTCGCAGAATCAACGCTTAAACGAGTCTACCCGCAATATACAATACCGGATAATGCGGTATATGAATACGCAGCGGTTTTAGCAACGGCTTTCAACGATACGAACGTGCAAAAACAAAACGGAGTCAAGTCGTTCTCGATTTCCGGCATTCAATTTACGTTTAACGGCGGTGCTGACGACCTTGAGTCGTTAATTCCTCCGTCAGCCTTACATTTAATCGGAGTTGAAAACGGCATCGACCTCGGCGGGAGTTCGAAGGCAAAACGCGTGAAATGGACGGTGATGTAGCGTGGCAATTATACCGTTAAAACAGACCGTCACCATCAAGCGTAAAGGCGAAACCGACCGGTGGGGCAACGAAGTTACTCCGCCGGTCGAATTTACGCTTAATTGCCGAATGGAAGAAGGGGCGAAGCTAACTCGCCGAACATCGTCGCTTGACGGTGCTAACTCGGTTACGTCCGCAGAGGTCGTTAGTTCGGCGCAGTTGCTTTTTGATAAATTCGTAGACATCCGTTTGACCGACGAACTATACTACACCGACGAATCCGGCAATGAGCGCAAATACCTGCCGTTAAATATCAATCGTATACGCGGGCTGAACGGTAAAACGCTATTGACGGAAGTGGAGGTGTAAATGATGGCGAGAAATGGCGGATTTAGCATCGACTTAAACTTGGCGCCGTTAGTGAGGTTACTCGAACAATCGCCTGAACTAGCGGCAAAGGGTGCCGAGCGAGCGATGGGCGACATTAAGGACGATTGGGTACGTGAAGCCCGCGATGTGGCGCCACTGGATACCGGTAACTTACGACGCCAAATCTCCGGCGAGGCGGATACGAAAGGGCTCGAGAGCGAAGTTATCGTCGTCGGCAATGCGACCGCAAGGGGCGGAGGCGGCCGTTTTAACTACGGCTACTATATTCACGAAGGTCACATGGCGGATGATGGTAAGAAATTACGTCACCCTGGCACGGTCGAAAAGTTTCTCGAAGAGCCCGCCGAACAAAACAAAGACCGATACTTGCGCATGATAGAGGACGAAATTAAATACGAATTACAGCGGGGAGGTTGGTAAGTTGGCGTCAATTACGAATGAAATCGAATCTATTGCGGAAGTTGTTGAACCGTTGTTTCCTGGCGCTAACGTTTACTATCAGCGAATTCCCGCCGAGCCGAAAATGAATGAGCTTTCAATTCGGTTTATTGCTGGCGGCAGTTCAAGCGAAACAAACTACCATTACCGACTCGACCACGACTTTCAAATCGTCTATTTCGGGCGCAATGAGTTCGATTGTCTGACGAAATTCGAGGCGCTCGAACGAAAATTGAATGACGGTTTTTTGATTCCGATAAAAGGCTCGCTGCGCTATATGCGTATCGGGTCTTTTTCGTTTTCGCAACCGTTCAAAACGGAAGGCGGGGCGAACGCGATACTTGGCGTTTTAAACGTTGAGGTTCGCGAGGCTCGGACGCAACAGCAATACGAAAAAATCGCGGTCGTAAATCCGCGAATTAACTAACGAAAGGGGACGAATAAATGGCGATTGAACAGTGGGACCCAACGGCGCTGCCGATACGGCCCGGAATATATACGAATTTTAAAGACGCAGCAATTGCGCAGATTACGGGCGGCGCACGAGGCACGGTGGCCATTCCGTTAAAGGCATTCGCCGGGCAGGCGAAAGAGAAATCGTTCTACACGATTGAGCGCGAAGGCGACGCACTTCTTTTATTCGGGCAAGAGAACATTCAATCGGTCAAATTTGCACTAGCCGGAGGCGCGAAAGAAGTGCTCGTTTACACGATGCCAGCCGACGCGACAGCACCGGACTACATCGAAATGCGTGAGGCTTTCGAGGCGCGTCCGTTTAACGTATTTGTATACGACGGCGAGGTAACCGCCGACGAGCAGGACGCAACGGTGGCGTGGCGTAAACGTAATGAGACGGAGAAAAAGCATTTCTTTTTCGTAACTGGCGGAGATTCGGCGGCTGACCAAGACGTAGCGGTAGGTAACGCTCGCTCAACGAAATTCGCCGATGATGCAACGGTCAATCTAATCACAGGCGTCACGATTAACGGAAAAGACTACACAAGCGCCGAATATGCGGCGTACATTGCTGGACTCATCGCAGGGACTCCGATTAATCGCTCGATTACTTATGCGACCGTGCCAGTAGACGATGTGACGAAACGATTACGTAATAGCGAAATCGTGACAGCGCTCGAAAAAGGCTCGCTCGTACTCGTACATGATGGCGATAAGGTAAAAGTCGAGCAAGGACTGACGACAAGTAAGGCTAAAATTCGCAAAGTGCGAGCACGTCAAGCGGTTGCGACCGATATTGAGAAAACGGCTCGTGATAACTATATCGGCAAAATCGACAACAACGAGGACGGTCAAATGGCTTTAATTAACGCCATAAAGGCGTACCTGGAAACGCTCGAAGTGAACAACGTGCTTACGGACATTTCTGTAACGCTTGACCCCGAGCGCGAATCAAAAGGCGACATGGTTTTCCTTGCGATTGCATTTACGGAAATCGACTCGATGGAACGTATATTCTTAACCATTACAACGCAATAAGGACGGTGAGATAAACGATGTTAGACGCTACAAAAACGATTAACGGGTCGTTTGGAAAAATGATTGATGCCGACGGCGACTGGCTGACAAACGTCACACAAGCCGAAGCAACTGGTGAAATCAACAAAGAAGAAGTACTCCGCGCGGGCACTCGTGTTGTCGGACATAAAGTCACAACGATTACGTATAGCGGAAATATGACGGGCTATAAAATTACGAACAAACTCGCAAAGAAAATCGCACAGGTTGCCGACGATAGTCAAGGCGCATTTGTGACTGAACTCGTTATGAAAATTGACGACCCCGAAAACCACGAAGGTAAGACGTGGGTACGCTTAAAAGGCGTGCAGTTCGATTCGATTCCGATTCTATCTTACGAGGTTGGAAGCCTCGTTACTGAGGAGACGCCTTTTACATTTACGGGCTTCGAATACCTCGAATAGTGCGGCGGGCATTCGCTCGCCCTTTTTAATCTCGAAAATAACCGAAAAGGATGATGATAGATGAGTAATTTACTAGATGCGTTTCTTAGCGCTGATATGAACGTTGAAAAGGACGTATACATTAAACGTTTCGACGATCACATACGAATTAAGGCGCTATTAGAAGAAGAAATCAACGAATTACGAGAGCAAGCAACCCATTATGTGGGAAAAGGAAAGAGCCGAAAGCAAGAGTTTGATGCGGATGTTTTTAACGGTCTATTAATCGCGAGGGCTTGCGTAAATATCGACTTTGGACATGCGAAAATGCTTGCGAAATATAAGGCGGTGGACGCGGGTGATTGTGTGCGAAAAGCGCTGTTTGCCGGCGAAATTATCATGCTTCAAGAAGCAGTTTTGCGCTTAAGCGGATTTGATGACACGGACGACGAGGAGCTTATCGAAGAAGCAAAAAACTAATTAAGGCGGGTGGTGAAGCGGGTTATTTACACCGCGTTTACCAAATGCACCATATCCCGCCGGACGAGGTACGGAAAAAGCCGAAAAAGGTGCGTATTCTTATGTATGCATCGGATGACATCGAAATGGAACTACGGGAGAAAGGAGGAAAATAGATGGCGTTTGATTTACGAGCGGTGTTGCGATTAGATGGGTCGCAGTTCACTCGAGCTCTAAACAGTATCACTCGCGCCACTCAAAACGCCAATAGACAAACGGATATTTGGCGAGACAATCAAGGGCGTTTACGAGATAGCATGGGCCGTTTTGTTAGACAAACGGGAAATGCATCAAACTCAGTATCACGTCTAGGTAGGGCGTTTACTTCTCCGATACGTGCGGTTGGCAGTCTTACGACTGGTTTAAACGGACTTGTTGGAGCATATGCGGCTGTCACCGGAGCAAAGAAGATTTTTGAGGAAACGATTGGCGCCGCGGCTAAGTACGAGCAAAGCTCCATTACTATCTCGGCGATTCTTGATGATAAAGTTCTCGGGAAGCAGTACATGGATATGGTCGACAGGTTTGCTGTGGATAGCCCGATTATGAACTCTCAAGACATGTTAGCGAATAGTAAATCGTTTTTAACCTCGATTGGCAAGGACATGAAGCAACTAGAAAAAGCTTGGTCGCTAGCGGAGAGGATGGCGGCGATTGACCCGTATCAAGGGGTTGAAGGAGCTGTTTTCGCCTTGCGTGAAATGTTTTCCGGAGATGCGATTTCAATGGTTCGTCGTTTCGAATTTCCGCGGAAGGTCATGAACGAAATTAAGAAACTAGACGTGCCCGACCAGTTGGATGCGTTAGATAAATACTTCAATAAAATCGGTATGACGCAAAAGTTAATCGACGATATGGGCGGAACGACCCTCGGTTTGTGGGCGCAAATTAAAGAATACGTTCAGGTTGCTTTGCGCGACATTGGGATGCCTGCTTTGCAACGCATTCGAACAGTCCTCAAGGATATCGTAGGTATACAGATGTCTAAAGATGAACTAGACAAATGGCGTCAGTTGTTGCCGAAAGACGATTTTGAGCAGACGTTCGCCAAGCAAATTCGCTTCGAAAACTTCAAAAAGACGGGCGCTAAGATACTCGAGAACATTGCGCAAGGATTTATTTCGGCGGCAAAAGGGATCGGAAAGTGGATTGAGTCCATCCAAAACAACCCGGAGTTCCAAGCGCAAACAACGCTCGCCGGAAAGGTCGAATGGGTAATCGGCGATGTCTACGCTAAATTCCTCGAATGGTTGGACGGAGGCGGACGTGAGAAAATCCAAAATACGGCGTCAGACCTAATCGAAATACTGATTGGCGCTATCGAAGCGTCGATAGAAGTGATCGTGCCTGTGGCAGTAAGCGTCGGGTCGGCTATCGGTAAAGGAATTATAAGCGGTGTAAAAAATTCGATTGAGAGTTCATGGCTTGCGCAGTTAATTAGTGACCCTGTCGGCTACGCGTTGAAGTGGGTATCGGGCGGAAAAATCGATTTGCCTGGGCATACGAAAGAAACGAAAAAGAAAATTAAAGAAAAAGGCAAAGGAAAGTCGTTCGCAAGCGGGCTATCAAACGTACCTTACAACGGATTTCAAGCGACACTACACAAGGGTGAGCGTGTGCTAACGCCGGAGGAAAATCGCGAGTACACGAAAGGTATGGGCGGTCTGCAAATCGCAAAACTAGCGGACACCATCATCGTGCGCGAGGACGCCGACATTGACGCAATCGGCGACGCATTGGTACGAAAATGGCAAGCGGCATGGGAGGCGGGTGCGTAATGTCAATCGAATTTTGGCTTTCGTTTAACAACGGCGCAGAGCGGTTACGCCTGCCTGTCAATCCCGAATCTATTAACGTCAGTAGTCCGTTTGGTCACTCCGACATAAACATCGCACAACTCGGAGAATACGCCATCGTTGGCGAACGAGGGCTTAAAGAGTATTCGTTCACATCTTTTTTTCCGCGTGATTATAATCCGGTCTATTGCGAGTATAACGGATTCCCTGCGCCGTGGACCTTCGTAGAAACGCTCGAGCGGTGGCGAGACACGCGTCGACCAATGCGCTTGACAATTACTGGCACGCCAATAAACGAGGCGGTAACGATTCGTGAGTTTACGTACACGCCCGACAAAGCAGGAGGGCCTGGCGATATATATTACGAGTTGCGGTTTAAAGAGTTTCGTTTTATCGAGCTGCCTAAGTCGGTTACTGTGTCGAATGCAAGCACACAGAAACAGCGCCCGTCGTCGCCAGCATCCCCGCCAAAAACTTATACCGTCGTTAAAGGCGATTCTCTGTGGAAGATTGCCGCAAAGCCCACTATCTACGGAAATGGAGCGAAATGGCCGACGATATACAACGCAAACAAAAGCGTCATCGGCAAGAATCCGAATCTAATTTATCCCGGGCAAAAGTTGGTGATACCGAATGCGTAACGTTGTTAAGTACCCGGGCTTTACGAATATCCAAGTCTATTACGATAATCGCGAGATTACCGATTTAGTAGAGTCGGTAACGTGGAGCGGCGATGTGGCGCAAGCTTATCGCACACTTAGCGTAAATATGTCGAATACGATTAACGGGCGGACACGGATGATTATCATCGAAAAAGGAAAGGAAATGCGTTTCTATCATAATGGTGAGTTTTTGTTTCGCGGGTTAGTTTACGCCGACACAATCGACTCTGACGGCAAGCAATCAATTACCGCCTATGATGAAAACGTCTATTTAACGAAGTCGAACGACGAGCGTAAGTTTACTAACGTTAAAGCATCCGATATTGCAAAGCGTTTGTGTAGCGATTTCGGTATTCCAGTCGGCGCCATTAGCGACACGGGCTACGTCATACCGAAGTTACACATGACAGGCGACACTCTATACGACTTTATTATTAAAGCGTTGACCCTAACGAAAAAGCAAAACGGGCGGCGCTTTTTTATTTACAATCATCTCGGAAAACTCTACTTGAAAGAGCGAAAGGAGCACATTATCGAAGGGCAGATTCTCGTCGGTAGTAACTTGATTTCGGCATCATACTCGCAATCAATCGAGGACTTGAAAACGCAAGTAAAGGTTGTCGGCGGAAATGAAAAATCGCCGATTATTATCACGGTTAAAGACGACACACTGCGTAAGAAATTCGGTGTCATGCAACACATCGAAAGTGTTGACGAAAAATTATCGAAGTCGCAGGTTGAGCAACGTGCGCGTGAATTACTAAAGCAACTCGGTACGATAAACGATGATGCACAGGTAACTTGTATCGGTAACACTAAGGCGGTCGCAGGGGCGTCGATGCGTGTGCGAGAACCAATGACAGGCATCATCGGAGATTACTATATAACGCAAGACACGCACACATTCGGCACGGATGGCTACCAAACCACGCTCACGTTGTCCGCAACGGATGATTTGCCGGAAATGGAGGCGAGCATTGATGATTGACGAACGACTAGAAGGCGGTCACGACAGTAAAGCCATTCAACTTTTTCGGAAAGTCGGCTACAACCAAGACGTCCAAATTAAACTCGGCACGGTTAAATCTGCGCCCCCAAATATGCGAATAAACGTGGACGGAATGAAATATGATTTAGACCCCGATGATTACGCAATCGCCGAGCACCTGACGGCACACACGCGTCAAGTCAAGATTAACGGCACAACTAGCACTATTGAGTACTCGCACGCACTCAAAGCGGGCGACCGTGTGATTATTGCGTCGGCAAACAAAGGACAACGATATTACGTATTAGACAAGGCGGTGACTTAATGGCGCTATCACCTTTGCATCCAATCGACGAGCGATCGGAGGAAGTCACAGTACGACCAGCGCCGTCGAAAACGTATCAACTAAACGCAAACACAAACGAAATCGGCAGTCTGATTGACGGCGAGCAGGCGATAAGGCAGTTCATCGTCAAAGCGGTCAAGACGGCGCGGTTTCGTTTTTTAATTTATGACGACCAGTACGGCTCGGAACTCGATGACTTAATCGGCGCCGACGTGTCGGACGCGTTATTACAAGTCGAGATTCCGCGCGTCATTCGTGAGGCGCTCATTTACGACGACCGTGTGGACGACGTTGTTAATTTCGATATTACTCGCGAGGGCGACCGGCTATACGTCGAATTTACCGTCGTACTCGCCGACGGCACAACATTAACGGAAGGGGTGACGATTTAATGGCGCAATTTGAAAACCAAACGGACGAGGCGATTCACGAGCGAATGCTTGCTACGGTCAGCGAAGACATCGACAAACGGCAAGGCTCTGTTGTTTGGGACTTAACACGGCCAGCAGCGATTGAAATAGCAGAAGTTTTTAGACAGTTAGACAATGTACTTACTTTCGGATTTGCTACAGCAGACACACCACGTGAATATCTCGAATTGCGATGCTCAGAATTAGGGGTAATACCAAAAGAGGCAGTAAAAGCAGTCGGGACACTGACATTTATGGGAGCGGATGGTACGGTTGTTCCAGTTGGCACACGTGTAAGCACTGACTCAGTTACGCCTATTTATTTTACTACTGTCACTGAAGGTGTTATTACAGACGGAGTTTGTGATGTCGAGGCAGAAGCAGAAAACGCAGGATTTATCGGGAATGTGGCAGCGAAAAAGATAACGTTAGTACTAGGTGATTTATCGGGGGTCGTTACTGTTATAAATAATGCGAATTTTGACGGCGGTACCGACGTTGAGTCTGACGAAAGTCTACTAGCTAGATATTATGAGAAAGCCCAAAAACCCGCAACAAGCGGAAATGCAAATCATTATTTACAGTGGGCTAAATCAGTCGCTGGAGTAGGAGACGCGCGTGTTCATCCACTGTGGAACGGGCCAGGAACAGTAAAAGTTGTTTTGCTTGATACGGACAAGACTGCGCCGCCACAAACGACAATAGACGATGTCGAGACTTTTATCGAAAACGTTCGTCCGATAGGAGCCACTGTCACTGTTGTCGGAGCGGAAGAGGTATCTATCAACGTGTCAGCCACACTGACTCTAGCAACGGACGTAACTCTCGAAGAGGTAACAGCTCAATTTACTGAGGCGTTGCGCCAATACCTAAAAAGTATTGCGTTTACAGGCGAACTAATTCGATACACTCGTATAGCGAATCTACTCCTTGATATACCGCCAATCATCGACTACCAAGACCTAACCGTTAATGGAGCGATTGCAAATATTGAATTAACTGGCGACCAAGTTGGAGTAATAGGAACGGTGGAATTCTCATGAAACTCCTAGGAACAGAGATTACGCGGAATATTCAACGTGATATGTTCGAATATATGCCTAAAGAATACGAGGATTATATTCAGTCAAGAGCTATTGTTGAAGTAGAATCTGAAGAATTTGAAAGATTAAATGAAATTGTTGCGGATGTTCTTGCGCAGTTTTTCGTCGACACAGCTACCTGGGGGTTAGCCTATTGGGAGCGGCTGGTCGGCATTATTACCGACGAAAATGTCCCGATAAATGAGCGAAGGTCAGTTGTGAAGGTGAAATTACGAGGATATAACACGATAAATGCCGTCGAACTAAAATCAATTATTAGTGCATACGAGTATGGCGAAATTGATGTAACTGAAATACCGGCCCAACACACAATTGAAATTGACTTTAAGAGTGAATACGGGGTCCCTGCAAATCTTGAAGAATTGGAGCGATTACTCTGCCAAATAATGCCTGCGCATTTACGTACTAAACTATTTGCTAAGCATAACTGGCACAGAAAACTGCGTAAGTACACACATGCAGAACTTTCGCTGCATTCACACATCGATATTAGAACCCAAAAGGCTCTTCGCGATGATTACAAACGATAAAATAGGACGGTGACATTATGCCAAATCAAACTACAAATTATGGGTTTAAAAAACCGTTAGAAAATGAGTATTACGACATTACAATTCAAAACGAAAATGCTGATAAAATTGATAGCGCAATTAAGGCACGTAAAGACGAGATTGACGCCCATAAAGTGTCAACAAGCGCCCATGCAGCTCAACATATTACGTATAACGGTAATGCCAGTAATAACACAAACAGCAGTGTAAAGAAAGCGCTAGATGATATAGATGACCGTATAGACAACTTGGTAGCAACAGTCGGAGATTCAAACACTGAAATTGTGGACGCTCGAGACAATCTACAGGGTCAGACATACCCGACTTTAAAAGACCGTTTGGACACTGAGTATAATCGCCTTAACGAACAGTTGGCAGAAACTGTTCAATTACAAAAGTTTCAGAGAAACGCTGAAAGATCATTAGTAATACCTACCTATGATGGTAGTGGTCAAACCGTCCATCCATCGGTTAAATATTTTGATTCATTAGCAACAGCACCTAGTGGTTATAAATATTGGATGGCTCACACACCTTATCCAAACTCAGATGATGATTATGAGAATCCATGTATAGCAGTTTCTAATGACGGTATACAATGGTCTGTGCCTAATGGTTTAACAAATCCCATAGATCAGCCGACAGCACAGGAAATTTCAGACGGTTACCATATGAGTGACACGCATTTAGTAGTGGTCAATGGGGTTTTAGAATGTTGGTATAGGTTTAATAAAAACGGTGTCGTAGATAAAATCTTTAGAAAAACATCTATAGATGGTATAAGTTGGAGTGCAAGGGAAGTTGTATTGGATGCAACTGACAAAGTGTTTTTATCCCCTGCTATACTCTTTGAAAACGGAAAATATAGATTATGGTATATGAACGGATATAACATTTATTATATAGAATCACAGACAGGACAATTAGGAACTTGGACTAATCCTGTTTTAGTTCCTATTAGTTATAGAACGGGAGAACCTTCAGTTAGACCATGGCATTTAGATGTTTTTAAGGACACCGACGGTAAGTATTATCTAATTTTAAATGCTATTACAAACTTCGGACTACCGAATCGAACTCAAGTTCTGATGTTTGGAAAATCAAATGATGGTATGAGTTTTAATGACACATATACTTTCTTATATCCTACCCCGAAAGACAGTGTTACTAATTGGGATAACAATGAATTGTATCGTGCTTCTATGGTTCGTGTTGGTTCCATGTATCGTTTATATTATTCAGCTATCAGTTCAAGAAATACGTGGGGTATTGGATTACTTGAAGGTGATTCTGTAGAAAATGTCAACAGGGTGGATATTACCAAGAACTCCAATGGAGATACCATAAATCTAAAAAATTTAATTTTAAAACAAGGTCAACAACTTAATTTGGATGAAGGTTTACGCTCATATTTAAAAAATGACCGGTTAAAATTGGTTAAGCCTGGTGTTGCAGGAGCTGGGTTACTAGTATTAGATAATAATACTTTAAAAGTAATAAGCGATAGCGGAGATTTACCAGCGATACTAGAAATAAAAGGGTTATCTTTTCAAGAGGGAATTGTATTATCTAACAAGGAAGGATACTTCTACTATAATCGGACTAAAAAAAGATACGAATATTATAACGGTTCTGCGTGGAAGTCGTTACAAATGATTGAAAAGGATATTACAAATAATAGACCAACTACAGGCACAGAAACAGGTCAAATGTTTTTTGATGCGACTCTAAACAAACCAATTTGGAGAAATAAAACAAATGATGGATGGGTAGACGCAACAGGCGCGACTGTCTAACACTGTAGGAAGATACTGTTCGGTAGCTACAACAAAATGTATCGGTCACGCCACGCGCGTGGCCTTTTATTTTTAAACGCGGAGGTGTAATCGGTGGATGCGGAAACAATTAAATATTTCTTAACGCAGGGGCCATTCGCGATTCTTTTCGTATGGCTCCTTATTTACGTCATGCGGGCGAACAAAGACCGCGAAGGTCGCCTACACGATTTACTCGATAAGTTTAGCGACAAATACGACGTGGTCATCGACGAGCTACGCGACATTAAAAATAAAATGGGAGGCGGTCAATAATGACGTATTCAGTCGTCACAGTCAACGCAGGCCACAGCGCAAAGGCACCGGGCGCAAGCGGTAACGGCTACCGCGAGCACGAAGTCGCCCGTACGCTCAAGGATAAGCTAATCAAGGCGCTCAACGCGGTTGGTCAAAAGACCGCCGACACGACGAGCGACGCAGGCGACAAAAACGCAGTCCTCGCCGAGCAAGTGCGCAAGTGTAACGCGGTCATCAAAAACGGTCGGCTCGACGTTGCGATTCATCTTAACGCGGGCGGGGGTACCGGCACGGAAGTCTTGCATTTCGGCGCTAGCACGAAGGCGCTCGCGGCAAAAGTATCGGCAGCCATCGCAAAGGCGGGCGGTTATCGCGACCGTGGCGCAAAGCAACGCCAAGACCTTTATTTTCTCCGTAACACTAACGCACCTTCAATCCTTATCGAAGTTTGCTTTATCGACAACGCAGATGACATGCGTAAGTTAATGGCGCAAATGGACGCTATCGTCAACGCAATTGTTAAGGCGATTACTGGCAAAGTGGCACCTGCGCCAGCCAAGCCGAAGTCTGCATACGAAATCGAACTAGAACAGGCGGTAGATTGGGCGAAGGCGGCTGGCGTATCGGACGGCACACGACTAAATGACGCTTGCACACGTGGGCAAGTGATTATGATGCTATATCGACTATCGAAAGGGGCGGTTAAATAATGAACGAAGTTAAACGAATCACAGCAGGCACAGTGACGCGGTTTGTATTACTATTACTTGCGTTAATCAACAGCGGGCTCGAAATGTCCGGCGTAAGCGTGTTGCCAGTCGACGAGGAAGGCGTTTCGACGTTTATATCGCTTGCCTTTTTAGGCGGGACGTCGCTATGGGCGTATTGGAAAAACAACGACGTAAGTCGGAAGGCGCGTAGCAAAGGCAAATAATTTTCGGCAGGGTGAGCGAAACCTTTACGCTTGCCCTTGCGTATACATAGTAATTTACGGTAAAATAGGAATAATTATACGGAGTTGGGAGCGTGGGCAATGTGAAGCGACAGAATATCGTATTAGTAGCCGTTATTATACTACTAGCGGGCGTTGGGCTTGCATCTATGTTTTTCGGCAATGCGGGCGAGGTCAAGCCGATAGCCGCAGAAAGCATGTCGGATCAAGAACGCGCTGAATTAGACGTCGCTGTGCTCACGGAAGAACTCTCCGCCTTTGACATATCGAAAATTAACGTTAACTACTCCGGCGACATTATCTCCGTTTACATCGACAAAAAGACGAGCGAGCAATACGTTGAGGACTACGCAAAAGACGTAGTGGATGCGGTTAAGTCTGCGCTTGTTACTCGCAAGTCCGATATGACCCTCGAAAAAGACCGCTACAACGTGACCGTTTACGGCACGGACGGACTAATTAAAATCGCCTCGACCTAATCCGCATGGGCCGGGGTTTTTTAGTCTAAAAATCGCCAGCTCCTTCGCTAGTTCCGGCGTTGTCGCATAGCAGTTCCAAACGTAATCAATTCCGTTTGTTGCGGTCGCCATATATCTACCATCGTGACAATCCCACACTCTGACGTATATTTTTCCGTGCCTAATACACTCCTGTTCACGCCTATTTTCGTATGCCTCACGTAAATGATATATCAACATTAGTATTCACCTCGCTTTCTACTCTATCAATTCGTTAATTACCTTTTGTTTCCTATCGGCAAATATGTCTAAATTCCGAAATACGGTTGCACAACGAACGTTTGTTCGTGTATAATAACGGTAAAACAACCGAGAGGACTGACGAGTATGCAGGACGAAAACAATCCGAAACTGCGTGACCGCGGGAAACTAAAATGGCAAGGGTTCTTTATGCCGGAGCAAGTCGCGCTATTACGCAGATTTAACGATGAATACTACCACTTCGAAAAGCCGGAGGTCGACGAGTATCAGCTCGCAGAATTTGACGAGCGCATTAACTACGCAATGGAATACCATTTGCCGGTAAAGTTTACGTTATGGGAGGCGGGTAGGTTTTCGGAGTTAATTGGCCGTGTGCATTACGTCGACCCGATAACGTCGCAACTTCGCGTAAAATCGGCGGAAGGCTTCGTTCGAATAAACCTGTCGGACATTACTGCGGTGGAAGTGGTCGAAGATTGACCGCCGCGCCACCTTTCGTTTATAATGAAACCGTAAGAGACGAACGGAAACAGTGCGGATGATTGACCGAAAACCGTACGGGTGATTGGACGGAAGTTGATTTTACGCTGATTGAGCGGATTGATTGGACGGATTCATGCCGAAGGGTCTTCAAAACCGTACGTGAGGCGCGTGCCGTCTCAGCTGGGTTCGATTCCCAGGCGGTCCCGCCATAGAATTAATAATAATATCGCTAAACCTCTTGAAGTATTGGTATATCAAGGTTTAGCGATTTTTTATTTTTTGTCGAATCTTAACGAACACTAATTTTCACAACAAGCGACAATATTTATTAATAAACAAGATAATGCAACTAAGAAATAATCAGTGAGGATATTGCTAAAGCTAAGTTGAGCGGGATATCCTCCCCAAAAAAATATTGACACAATCTAGACGGTTGATTATTCTATATGTAACCGATTTCATATTTTTTTGACAGTTTGCGTAACCGGTTACACATATGATTTTTTTATTTCATTAATGTGTAACCGGTTACCTAATAGATTGCTAGAAGCAAATAGTACATAAGTGGGGGAGACATACATGAAGTCAGCTATTAGAATTGTTTCACCTTGTGGAATGCTTGGTTATGGCTTTCCGAAAGAATCATTTGAACGAGCCTTTGATCAAGAAATTCATGGAATTGTTGTGGATGCAGGCTCAACAGATGCAGGCCCGCATAAGCTTGGTGCTGGCGTATCTATTGTCAGTAAGCATGCGGTGAAAAAGGATTTGAAGATCATGCTTGAAAAAGGCATTCCTCATAAAATTCCAATTATCATTGGCTCCGCTGGGGGGGCTGGTGCTAGGCCCCATGTCGAAAGCACATTAGAAATCATGAAAGAAATATTAACTGAAGAGGGCTACCAGGCCAAAATAGCTGTTATCTGGGCAGACTTTGAGCATGAATATATCGTAAAAATGCAGAAAAACGGGAAGATTAAGCCATTATCTGAAAACATCCCACAGCTTACAGAGCAAACCATTCGAGAGACAACCTCTATTGTTGCCCAGATGGGACATGAACCGATATTGGAAGCGCTAGAGGGAGGAGCGGATATTATCGTTTGTGGCCGAGCATATGACCCATCCCCATTTGCAGCTATTGGGATCTACCATGGAATGGACAAGGGCCTTTCTTATCATTTGGGGAAAATTCTGGAATGCGGTGCGTTATGTGCGGAGCCAGGAACGACAAAGGACAGTATTCTAGGTACGCTTTACGCTGATTCTTTTACGATTGAATCCTTAAACCCGAACAGAACATGTACAACGACAAGTGTGGCGGCGCATACTTTCTATGAAAAGGAACATCCTTATTTATTGCATGGACCTGGCTTTATGCTGGATTTATCAGAATGTACCTTTACGGAAATATCTGCTGGCGTAATCAAGGTTGAGAACAGCCAGTATGTTCCAAGTGAATCCTTTTGTCTAAAGCTAGAGGGTGCGAGAAAGAGGTCCTATCGTACATTTGTTATCGCTGGGATACGCGATCCACTTTTATTGGCACAACTAGAGGATGTAGAAAAGAAAGTACTGGAGCAGGTAACCGACTATTTTGCAGAGATTCCTCAAGAGGATTACGAGATTCATTTTTATCATTATGGAAAAAATGCAGTACTTGGTGAAAATGAACCAGAACCCTTTCGTGGACATGAAATAGGTGTCATGTTTGAAGTATTGGCAAAAAGCCAGGAACTAGCCGACACGATTTGTGCAAATCTCCGTTCGACATACCTTCATTATGGCTACGACGGAAGAAAATCAACGGCAGGGAATTTAGCTTTTCCTTTCGCTCCGAGTGATGTTTCTTTCGGGCCAGTCTATGAATTTTCGATTTATCATTTAATGGAAGTGGATGAAAATCCATTTAAAGTTGAATTTTTGGGGGCAGATGACTGATGGCAAAATTATTCGAGCTTGCAAAAGTGTTGCGAAGCAAAAATTCTGGTCCTTTTGAATTCACGATGGACATCTTATTTGACGAGAAGGAAGTATATGAACGAGTAAAACAGTCTCATGTCATGACAAAGGAAAAAGTGGCGGAGGCTTATAATATTTCCGTTTCGGATATACATCACTTTGTTTTTTTTGACCCAGCATTAGGGATTAAGATTACGATGGCGAGAACGGTTTCCTCTGGCACCGCTGGAGATCGGGATGTGTATGGGGCGCAGCAGCATGCACCATTAATGAACTTGGAAATCGACGGGAGTAGATAGAATTGAAAAAAATAGCAGTGGTAGGGAGCATTAATATTGATTATTTTGTAGAAAGTAAAACCCTTCCAAACTTTGGAGAAACGGTAATTGGAGATCATTTTTTTATGTCCTTCGGAGGTAAGGGAGCAAACCAGGCAGTTGCGGCTGCCCGCTTAGGCGGGGAAGTTACTTTATTTGGTTCGATTGGAAACGATGGGCAAAAGGATGTTTTGTTATCTCATTTTAAAAATGAAAAGATCAACATCGAACATATGAATCTAGTTGAAAATATTTCGACTGGGGCGGCGGTTATTGAGCTTCATAATTGTGAAAACCGAATCATTGTCGTTCCGGGAGCGAATCAATATACCAATGTAAAATATATTGAACAAAATCTCGATGCATTATTACAGCATGATGTGTTTCTATTGCAAATGGAAATCCCAATCGAGACGCTTGAATTTCTTATTCCAATCTTACATGAGAACAAGAAGACGATCATTCTTGACCCGGCACCAGCGCAAAAACTTTCCCGGGATTTATTAAAAAAGATCACCTACTTAACACCGAATGAACACGAATACGCAATTGTAACCGATGATGACCGAGCGATGAACGATGTCTTATTGGACTATGCGAACCAGCTTCTAATCACTTGTGGCGAAAAGGGAGTTGTCTATTTCGATGGGAAAGAGATAGTCAAAATTCCAGCAAGAAAAACGGACGCAGTTGATACGACAGGAGCAGGGGATACGTTTTCAGGTGCCTTTACAGTAGCTGTATCTGAGGGGAAGCCTTTGGAAGAATGTATTCGCTATGGGACATATGCTGCCAGTTTGGCTGTGACAAAAAAAGGAGCCCAATCAGGGATGCCCTATAAACAGGATATTTTAGACATCGAAATAAAGGGGTGATATCTTGTGAAGAAAATATGGAGAAAAATTTGCGAGGACTGGATCCTCTATTTAATGCTTTTACCAGGAATCATCTTCTTTGTCATTTTCCATGTTATTCCTATTATCGGGATGAAGCTCGCCTTCCAAGATTATCGCATCATTGGGGAAAACATATGGGTTGGATTAAAGCATTTTAAAATCTTATTTAGTTCACCTGCTTTTATTGATGTCCTAAAGAATACGGTCATTATCAGCTCGATGAAAATCATTTTTATTTTTCCCATACCTATTATTCTAGCATTAATGGTGAATGAAGTACGCAATGGACCATACCGGAAATATGTACAGTCTGTATCGTATTTGCCCCATTTCCTTTCATGGGTAGTGATTGCTGGGATATGGATCAGCTTTTTGAGCCCGAATGGTGGTATAAATATCATTCGAGAGTTTTTTCAGCTTCCATCGCTTGATTTTATGACGAGCAAGGAACATATCCGCTGGGTCCTTGTATTTTCTGAAATGTGGCGAAGTGCCGGTTGGGATAGCATTCTTTATATTGCAGCGATAATGAAAATAAGCCCGCAATTATATGAAGCTGCCAAGCTTGACGGAGCTAATACATTACAGCAAATGCGCTATATTACTTTGCCTGCAATGGCAAGTACAGTCATCACCGTCTTTATTTTAAATTTGGGCTTTTTTATGAATGCAGGGTTCGACCAAGTATTTAACCTTATGAATGATTCAGTGATTAGTAAGGTAGATATACTAGATACCTATGTATATCGAATCGGTTTATTGAATGGACAGTATGCTTATGCGACTGCTGCGAGTCTATTTAAGGGAGTTATCGGACTTGTTCTAATCCTAAGTACGCATTTCTTATCCAAGCGATTTACTGGAAAAGGTGTCTGGTAAGGGGGGATATAGATGAAAAGATTAAGTTGGACACGAAGTATTATTTATTTCGTTTTATTTATTATTACTTTAGCGGTATTAATACCCGTTCTAAACCTAGTAGCAATGTCATTGTCAGACCCATCTCGAGTTAAGGAATTGACGGGATTAGGTGTTATCCCAAAAGGATTCTCCTTTATCAATTATGAAATTATTTTATCCAACCCCTTAATTCTCAAAAGTATTGCTAATTCAGTATTTATTACGATTGTGGGTACCTTTATTAATCTATTTCTAACTTCATTAATGGCGTATGTGTTAGCTCGTACGAATTTTGTCGGAAAAAAGGTTGTGCTCCTCTTTCTGATCGCAATTATGGTATTTGAGCCATCGATGATTACAGAATATCTATTAATGAAGGATTTAAATTTGTTGAATACATATGCATCATTGATTCTGTACAAAGCAATTAATGTATATTATTTGTTTATTTTGATGAGATTCTTCCAGGAAATCCCGGAAAGCTTAATTGAAGCTGCACGAATCGATGGCGCCGGACATTTTCGCATCTTTACAAGCATTGTCCTACCTTTGTCGAAACCAGCATTGGCAACGCTAACCTTGTTCTACGGTGTGTATCACTGGAATGAATATTTCCGAGCAACGATTTATATTACAGATCCTAATAAGTGGCCGTTGCAGGTCGTACTACGCCAGTTCGTTGTGAAACAAGATAATACGACGATGTTGTCTGGAATGGATATGTCGGCAGAAATGCTTGCCAGCCTCGACTTTGGCTCCCTGCAGGCGAGTACAATTATCATTGCGATCATTCCTTTGTTGCTATTGTATCCGCTTATCCTAAAGTATTTCACAAAAGGAACAATGGATGGTGGAGTAAAAGATTGATATAGGTTATACATGGCTCCCTTCATGGCTCAGTCCTCTTTTGTATTTTGTAAGAGCCTATGATATAAGTTGTCATTTTAAAGGGGGTGACAAACCTTCAGCTAGAAAATGTGTTTTCAAAGACAAAAAAACAAATATTTGGAGGGTTCAATTTTATGAAGAAATTTAGCTTATGGCTCATCGCTTTATTAGTGATTGGATTGTTAGCCGCTTGTAGTTCAGATGATGATAAGAAAGAAAAAGTAACAAAGACCGAAGATGGGAAAACAGTTATTAAAGTAGCATACAAGGATGAGGGACCATCCAACCCAGTAGCTGTTCAATATTATGAAAAATTAGCGGAAAACCTGAAGAAAGACAAAGATATCAATGTAGAATTTGAACTAGTAGAAGTAGCGCAAGGGGATTATAAAGAAAAATTAAGCCTGCTACTAAACAGCGGAGAAATCCCTGATTTAATTTATTTCCAAGGAGGCGACGAGCAAATTGCGAACCAGGATTTGCTTGAGGATCTTCGCCCATATATTGAGAAGTCAGAGCATTTGAAAAATATTCTGCATCCTCATAATGTTTCAAGATTGGAGAATTATCCATACTTGCTTTGGGTGAAGCCGATTGATTACAAGGTTCCTGTGGTGAGAAAAGATTGGCTCAATGAAATGAGTTCTTCTCAAAGTTTACTAGCTGATCCGACGACTGAGAACTACAAAGCATTTTTCAAAGAGTTAGTTGAAAGTGGCAAGGTTAAATATGCAACAACGGTTGCAGGAGATATTAGTGAATTAAACTTCATTTTTGATATGGCATTTGGCATCAACAAAACATGGTTAAATACAGATGATGGCTATGTATTCAAGAAGGTTTCCGATCAGGAGAAACAAAAACTTTCATTCTATAGTGAATTGTATAAGGAAGGACTTCTAGATCCAGAATATTTAACAAAGCAATGGGATACAAAGGAAGATGCCTTCTATAATGGAGAAACAGGTGTGATTGTCGGTACCAATGGGAAAGTAGTAGATTTCTATAATAGCAGAGTACAAGAGGTAAATGGAGAGGAAGCAGAACTGGCGATTCTTCCTCCAGCAAAAGGAGAATACCAAGGATTTGGAGCAGCGAATGTGACAAAAGAGTCCAGAGGACTTGCTATTTCCGCCTTATCTAAAAACAAAGAGCTTGTGTTTGAAATTCTAGATTATCTTGCAAGCCCAGAAGGTCAGAAGTTCGACCGTCTCGGATTTGAAGGCGAGCATTATAATGTGGTAGACAACAAAATTGAACTGACTGATAAATATTATGCTGAATGGTATGCACGTTATTGGGAGCCAAGCGAAGTCAATTTTGACACACCAATCAGTGAAAAGACTCCAATGTTAAGTACACCTGCTGTTGAATCTCAAGAACTAGCTGGTAGCTTCTTTGCTGAAGATAATTCCTTCAATATTCCTGAGGAGTATGTCGCACAATGGGATGCGATGGAAAACCTATACAAAGAGTACTCCGCTGATATTATAACAGGTAAATTGCCTCTGGATGCCTTTGATGAATTCGTAGAAAAATGGTATAAAGCTGGCGGAGAAGACCTAACAAAATATGCCAATGAGAACATTAAATAGGGAGTTAGATGAATGGTTAATTTTAAAGAGAGAGTGAAGGGAGTTTTGATGGGGGCGGCACTAGGTGATGCACTTGGTGCCCCTGTAGAAAAACTAAGCTATCAAGAAATAAAGGAAAAGTATGGTCGAGTAGAATCTCTGAAAACAAGATGGTACAAGGAAGATCTTGGGTATGATGTGAATAGAGGCAAAAAGCGAGGGAATGGAATTATTACCGACGATACGCTGATGACATTAGCTCTTTGCAATGTCTACAATATCGAAAAAAGGCATTTAGATGCCTATGACATGGCGAATGAGTTTGTTAAAGAAATAGCATTTCGTAAACGATTTATTCCTGAATTTGGTCGGGAAGAGTTAATCATTGAGAGACTCTTTTACCCGGAAAAGCATATTTTTCTTCGCCATACATTGGCCAATTGTGAGCCGCGAGAAGGCGGCTACGGAAACATGATTAACTGTGGTGCTGCGATGTATATTGCGCCGGTTGGTGTGGTCAATGCTGGTAATCCAAAAGCTGCCTACGATGAGGCGATTCTTTTTGCGATGGGTCATCAAACGAGCTATGGCTTAGAAGCCGCAGGGGTGTTGGCGGCATGTGTGGCGAAGGCATTTGAAGAAAATGTAACCGTGGAAGCAATTGTTGATACTGCCATCGAATTTGCTAAGGATGGGACGAAAGAGGCGATTAAAGCGATCACGACTTTGGCAGTGGAGCTTCGAGAAAAGAATGCAGCCATTGATGAAGTGGTGGCTGCCTTTCATGAGGCGATAAAGCCATTTTCACCAATGGGTGATGATGTGTCCCGAAAAATGGAGAAGGTAGGAATTCCTTCAAACCATTATACTCCAAGTAGATTAGGTTCTATTGAAGAGTTACCTCTTGCATTAGGATTCATTGTCTATAACAATGGAGAATTCTATCCATCCATTTATGATGGAATCAATTCAGGCAGAGATACGGACTCCATTGGTGTCATGATTGGAGTTATTCTTGGCGCTATGTACGGGGCTCCCGTAATTAAATCGGAAGACATTCATCTCCTTGAATCTGCTAATCACTTAAACTTTGAAGAAATTACCGACGCTTTTGCTGGAAATGCGAAATTGATTATTGAAAAAGATTTAGAGGCATTGGAAAAAGTAAGGAAGATTCTTTCTTAAAATGGGAGGGTTTTATAGTGATACCTAACGTTTACTTACAGAAGGTTTATGCAGGCTTTATCGGGATGAACGCTGGTATCCGCTTAGGTGCTCCCGTTGAACCAACCGAATGGACGCCTGAGATGATCCGAGATGTATATGGTGAAGTTAATGGCTACCTGAAAGATTACAAAATTTTCTCCGCCGACGATGATGCGAACGGACCTGTCTTTTTTATTCGTGCATTGTTGGATGATGCAGTGAACCGGGAAATGGAGCCGCAGGATGTGGCAAGAGCGTGGCTGAACTATACGAGAGAAGGTATAGGGATGTTCTGGTGGGGCGGTGACGGCATCAGCACGGAGCATACAGCTTACCTCAATTTATTAAGAGGAATACCCGCTCCCCAATCTGGTTCAGCAGAAACAAATGGCTTAATCATGGCCGAGCAAATTGGCGGACAAATTTTCATTGATACATGGGGCTGGCTTTTCCCAGACAATCCTAACAAAGCGGCTGACTATGCGGAAATTGCTGCTAGTGTGGCCCATGATCAAAATGGACTTTATGGTGCGAGATTCATAGCAGCTTGTATCGCTAGTGCCTTCACCGCAAAAAATATCCAAGAAGTGATCGATGAGGGTCTTGCTGAAATTCCAGCGGATTCCACCTATGCAAAGGTGATCCGGGCTGTTCAAAAAGTGTATGAACAGTATCCGGATGATTTCTGGAAATGCCGTGAATATCTTGAAAATGAGTGGGGCTATGACAAATATACAGGAGTATGTCATATTATTCCAAATGCTGGTGTGTGTGCATTAGCCCTTTATTATGGGAGAGGGGATTTAGCCCGTACGATCGAAATTGCAACCGCCTGTGGCTGGGACACCGACTGCAATGCAGGCAATGTGGGGTCAATTGTTGGCACATTCGTAGGGATTGATGGCATCCCTGAAAAATATCGGAAGCCGATTAATGATACGATTGTCACCTCTAGTGTGTCAGGCTACTTAAATATTTTAGATATTCCAACCTTTGTGAAATCAGTCGCATTATTAGGATATCGCTTAGCTGACAAGCCTGCACCAAATGTCCTCGTGGATAGTTACAAAGAGGAAGAGGTATTCTTTGATTTTTCACTTCCTGGAGCCACACATGGGTTCAAAACTAGCCTCCCTTTTAAGACGATTTTAAAGGCTAACGATACAATTGGGTATCAATCTCCGGGCAGCCTAGAAATTTTTATTGATCGATTGTATGAGGGTGAGAAAAGCACGGTTTATTATCAAACCTTTTATCGAAGGGATGAGTTTAACGACGAAAAGTATAAGCCGACTTTTGCTCCAAAAGCGTATAGTGGGCAGACGGTATCGTTGAAATTATATCTTGATAAATTTCAAGGAGCTGAGCTCTATATCACCCCTTATGTCCGAAATACCTATACAAAAGAAGTAACGGAGCTACAAAAAGAAAAGCTCAAGGAAAAGGAATGGCAAGAAATCTCCTTTGTTATTCCTGATACAAATGGTTCCTTTGTCGAGGAGGTTGGATTTGCGATTGAGAGCCCTTCCTCCCTAACAGAGCGATTCTTTGGAAAATTGTTCATGGATGAATTCCATATTTATGGGGCTCAAAGTTATGATATTGATTTTGCAAAACAAGCGGTGGAATTTTTAAGTGTAACTCCTTTTGCCCACCATCGAGGGAATTGGAGTTTGCAGAACGGGAATATGGTGGTAGAAAGCGATACGAACTGCGCTTCATTTACGGGACATTACTATATGAAGGATGCCGTCATTCGTGGAACGATTACTCCAACAGCTGGAGCGCATCATGCGATCCTGTTCCGCGCCCAAGGAACGCAAAAGTATTATCAAGTAGGGTTTGCTGGTGAGGGTAAGGTGGCGCTTCATTTACAAAATTTTGGTTTGACATGTTTGAAATCGATCGATTATGACTGGGAAATCGGAACAACCTATCAACTTGAAGTGGAAGTACGAGGTCCTCATATTTCGGCAAGAATCAATGGAGAGAATGTCCTGTCTTATACAGATTCCACTTGGGAGCATGGCATGTTCGGCTTTGCTTTATCTGAAGCAGGTGGCTGTATCATTGAAAAAGTCGAAGTGAGACCGTAATATGAATAGTAGGCTTCAAAAAATATGATAAAATAGATGATATCATAGCTTAGGAGAATCGTCGTGGATAGAAAAAAGGTAACGATTAGGGACATTGCTCGTGAATCAGGGGTGTCGGTTGCAACCGTTTCGCGATATATCAATAAAGTTAGTTACACCAGTCCTGAAACGGAGAAAAAGATCCAACAGGTATTGGACCGATTTAACTATACACCGAATGCGATGGCTCGAAGTCTCGCAACGCAAAAATCGAATACAATCGCATTTGTAACACCTGATATTACGAATCCCTTTTTCCCAGAGCTAGTCAAATCGATTGAGAATGTTGCCAAGACAAATGGTTACCGGTTATTGCTTATGAATACAAATGAAGATGAGCTGCAAAATCCTGATTTTTGGAATCAATTTAAAAGCAACTATATTGATGGCTTTATTCTTGCGGCGTCAGAGTTAAGCAGTGACGCCCAAGGTTTCTTGCAGGGCCTATCGATTCCTTTTGTATGCATTGATAGAGCCGTGCATCCCGAGCAGCAAAATTCAGTCTCCGTCAATAATTTTGAAGGAGCCTGTCTGGCTGTTAATCATTTAATTGAAATTGGTTGCAGGAAAATTGCCCATATTAGCGGACCAAATAGCTTGTTCCCTGCCCTAGAGAGAATGAATGGCTATTTGAGGTCGATGGAGGAGCATCAGCTTAAGCCATTTATCCTTGAAGGAGACTTTACGTTAGCGAGCGGTACGGTACAAACGGAAAGGCTGCTAGAGGAATATCCAGATGTAGATGGTGTTTTTTATGCGAATGATTTAATGGCCATTGGTTCTTTGAAGGCCTTTAAGAAGCAGAACCGATCGATTCCAAAGGATGTAGCCATTATTGGATTTGATGGGATTCAATTGGCGGAAATCGTTCACCCTGAAATCAGCACAATTAAACAGCCAATTGATAAAATCGGGGAGATTGCTACGAGTCATTTAATAAAAGCGGTTGAAAACCGTGAAGAGACATTCGATGTAAATATTACTTTAGAAATAGAATTAGTTAGACGTGAATCTACAAGAAGATGATGAAATGATTAAACCTATTGATTGTTTTATGTGAATATAATCGTGAAAGGGCTGTCCCAAAAGTTAAGGATAACTTACCTTTGGGACAGCCCTTTTCCTAATCTACGGACGAATTCGTAATTCAGTCTCTTTATCAAAGAAGTGAACTTTATTCATATCCAGCGCAAGTTGCAAGGAGTCACCTGTATGAATATCACTGCGAGAGTCCACACGAGCGATGATATCTTGGCCTTCAAGGGTTGAATAGATCGTTGTTTCCGCCCCTGTCAGCTCCGCTACATCTACCTTGAGCTGAATAACCGTGCCTTGCGAAGCCTGGATGAATAGTTCTTCATCATGAATGTCCTCGGGCCTAACACCAAGGATAATGTCTTTGCCTTCATATCCTTGCTCACGTAGGGTTTTCATTTTTCCTTCAGGAATTTGAAGAGTAGTGTTTCCAATGACAAATTGGTCCTTAACAATTTTTCCATTAAAAAAATTCATAGCAGGAGAACCGATAAAACCACCGACAAAAATATTTTCAGGAGATTCATAGACTTCCTTCGGTGTACCTACCTGCTGAATAATCCCATCCTTCATGACAACTAAGCGGCTTGCCATCGTCATCGCTTCAGTTTGGTCATGGGTAACATAAATGGTTGTCGTTTCTAAACGACGGTGAAGCTTAACGATTTCTGCACGCATTTGCACACGGAGCTTAGCATCGAGGTTTGATAAAGGCTCATCCATCAAGAACACTTTCGCATCACGCACAATTGCACGGCCCAATGCAACACGCTGACGTTGTCCACCGGAAAGAGCTTTAGGTTTCCGCTTTAAATATTCTTCCAGTCCGAGAATCTTTGCGGCTTCTTTGACACGCTTGTCGATTTCCGCTTTCGAAAATTTACGAAGCTTTAAACCAAATGCCATATTATCATATACGGTCATATGTGGGTAAAGAGCGTAGTTTTGAAACACCATTGCGATATCTCGGTCCTTAGGTGGGACATCATTGACGCGTTTGTCATCGATGTAAAAATCACCCTTAGAAATTTCCTCTAAGCCAGCAATCATTCTTAGAGTTGTAGATTTTCCACAACCAGATGGCCCAACGAAAACAATAAACTCCTTATCCTTGATATGTAGATTGAAATCCTGTACGGCTGTAACCTTGTTATCGTAAACTTTGTAAATATGTTCTAATTTTAATTCTGCCATTGATAGTAAGCCCCATTTCCATGAAAGTGTTTACATTCATAGTTTATCTTGAAGAGGGTTCATAAACAATGACAGGGTGCACAAAAAAATGAATCATATTTTTGGGCAGATTGTCTATTAATCCTGTGTCGCAGCCATTTTGCAGGCTAAGTAAATAGTGATCGCATTTTCGATCCCTTTAAGGGGAATACCTGTTTTTTCAGTGAATTTATCTAAGCGATATTGTAATGTATTTCTATGAATATATAGTTTTTTGGCTGTAACAGATGCGTTGGAATTCTGTTCAAGAAAGACTTCTAGTGTTCGTAAGAGTTCGCGATCTTCCGTTAGAATTTTGACGACATCATTGCGAAGAAGTGTAAGGGTTGTCTCTGGTAGGTTTTTTGCAACGATGATCGGGAGGCTCTTTTCGAAGGTGAATATTCTTTCCTTCTTTAAAATCTCCTTGGCCTCATGAAAGAGCTGTTGTTCGTGAAAGAATGACTCACGAAGTTCAAGAGAGGGAGTTCTAAATTTTCCAATGAAAAGGGAAGACTTCATATAAAAATCATTTTCGAGCGTGATAGAAATGGAGTGAAAGTCTTCTTCAGCATAGACAATCTTGGATTTCTCTTCAATAATAAGGGCAGAGTAGTCATTTAACCACAAAAATGCGGAACAGTTATGGAAATACTCACGGACAGCATCCTTCATTTCAATATGATTTTGTTTCGTTTCGTCAAATTGAATTTGTATGAATCGGATAGGATTCGCTGATTCCGTTGGTGGCAGGGATGCTTCATGAAATAAATAGGAGTACCACAAGCTCCCGCTTCCATAATTTTGGTTTTGATCCGGGAGATAGCTTTCAAATAACGTGTTTAATAATCGAAGCTGCTCCCCGTTCACCTCTGTACTTGGGATTCCCAGCCACATGGGATCCGCTCTGTTTTCCTTTAACCAAATATATTCATTACCAGAATAAGTGGCCGGGTTTTCTGTCATAACCGTATTTTGAAAAAGAACTTGTAATTTCTTCAGCACCGTAAAATTTCTCCTTCTAATAAATATCCTAGTTATCATATCAAAATATGTTAATAAAGTCCTCTAATACAAATGTATTTCTCTTCTGTAATCGTGCATCTTTTTCTAAAAGGCAGTTAATGGATTAACTATTTTCTATTTCTAGTTCAATCATTTATCTTTACTATCTATAAAGAGGGAGCCATCCTCTTGAACTTCAGCATAGAACACATCTTCAACAGACTTTACACCTGCTTGAAGGAGTTGTTGATGAAGCCAATTTACATCAAGATTTAATTTTGTTAAATTTTCAGAGATGATTTTTCCATCGGAGACAACCTCGGTCGTAAGTGGAAACATATTTTTAGGCATATTTGAAAGCTCCAAGTCGCTTTTTGTGATGGGTTGCTTCTGCTCCTTTGGGAGGACAGAAAGCTTTCCATTCGTTTCAAAAATCGCATAATCGACATCGGAAAAATTAAAAATATTTTTGTCTCTAAGCAGTGCTTTTAATGTATCAACGTCTAGTCGATTTTTTCGAAGTGCCTTCTCAATGATTTTGCCTTCCTTGATAACAATAACTGGTTCTCCTGAAGTAATTTTCTTAATCAACATTGACTTAAAATCGATGATATCTATAAGTAGTGTGAATATGGTCCATCCGATTAGGGAAATTAATCCATGTTTAATAGAAATACTGGGGCCGAGGACAAAGTTTGCGGCAATAGAGCCAATGGCAATAGCAGAGACAAAATGAAAGGAGGTCATTTTACTAATCTCCTTTCTCCCCATGATCCTTGTCAATATAAGTAATCCAATAAACCCGATCACAATTCGAATGATTAATTCAGATGTTTGCATCCCGCTCACTTCCCTTCTGGAAAGATATATACATTATTTGCGAGTCTAGTTATTTTATGCGAATTACACGTTGCACCTTTTATTTGAGGAGGGGAGATTTCTGTCGGGAAATGATAACGAGGGCTGTTTTTTTCTAAATTTGAAAATGGTTGGTATAATTAGATGGTGGTTCTAATCAAGGAGATTTTTATCCAAAGCAAAATCACAAATACATAAAATGGAGTGATAACAATGAAAATAGTCGCATTAGTAGGTAGCATTAGGGATGAATCTTATAATTTGGCACTTATGAAGACACTTCAAAAAAGATATCGGGAAAAAATGGAAATTACGATAGCCAATATTAAAGAGCTTCCATTTTATAATGAAGATATGGAAAACAATCCAAATGAAATGGTGCAGCAATTCAAAAAAGAAATTGCAGAGGCTGATGGGATTATTATTGCCACTCCTGAATATAATTGGTCAATACCAGGGGTGTTAAAGAATGCATTGGATTGGCTATCACGTGTAGACAAAGTATTGCAGAAGAAACCAGCGATGATTGTTGGGGTTTCAACAGGTCAGGTGGGGACGCTACGGGCTCAATTACACTTACGTCAAATTTTAGCAAGTCCAGGTTTGTCTGCGCGTGTTCTTCCTCCAGCTGGCAATGAAGTACTAGTGAATCATGCAGGGGCTAAATTTGAAAATGGAATGCTTACAGATGAATCGACATTAAGTTTTATTGATGGGGTAATTGAGCGCTTCATCACTTGGGTGAATATTGGGAAAAAATAAGGCTGCTTAAAATCCACTTTTCTTTATGAGAAGTGGATTTTTTTAAAACTAAAGTGCCTCTTCAAAAATTGAAGAAATCACGACTGAATTTCCAAATGGAATACTAGAATTCATCATCGTAAAGCCAAATGTATGTGCTTTCGGACAAATTAATTATTAGGGGAATGATCTAGGAATTATCTGATAAAAAAGATAGTAAAATTATATTGAATAGTCAAAATTTTTGTAATATTATTATAATTAGCCGACAAAGCTTCCTATATGTTTCCCAAAAGCTTCTCCAGTTTTAATGTTTTAGCATTAGAAGGATAAAACTGAATAAGATTTATATGTACTGGAAACCTACATCATTGATTCTAACAGGCAAAAGATCTTTACCAAAATAATTTAGAACATGAAATGAATACGCAAAAGAGGTGGAATGAATGGATCTTTCTTTTAATGAAAAACAGGAAGAATATCGACAGCATGCCAGGGAATGGCTCATTAACAACATCCCGGAAGGCTGGGGAACACCGGAGTTCGAGTGGCCAGATGATGAAGTGGAACGAGGGAGGATATTAAGGGATTGGGACCGTAAGCTTTATGAGGGTGGCTTTGCAGGAATTGCCTGGCCGAAGGAATACGGAGGTCAAGGACTTACACATGTGGAAGATATCATTTTTAATGAAGAAGCAGGAAAGCTAAATGCACCCGGAGGAATTAATGTATTAGGGAAGCTTCTCCTTGGTCCAACCCTACTATTATTTGGGACAGAGGATCAGAAACAACGCTTTCTTCCTCCGCTATTGCGGGGAGATGAGGTGTGGTGCCAAGGCTTTTCGGAGCCAAATGCTGGGTCTGATTTAGCTGCGATCCAGACTCGGGCAGAGCTAGTTGATGACAAATGGGTGATTAACGGGCAAAAGGTTTGGACTAGTTTCGCCCATCATGCTGATTGGTGCTTTGTGTTAGCTAGGACGGATCAAGAACTCCCACCCCACAAGGGTATTACCTTCTTTCTCGTGCCGATGGACAGCGAAGGGATCACCGTACGACCATTGGTTCAAATTAATGGAAATAGAGATTTCAATGAAGTGTTTTTTGATCATGTCTCCATTCCGAAAGAAAATGTGGTCGGTGGTGTGAACAACGGTTGGAAGGTAGCGATGGGAACGCTCGGCTTCGAAAGGGGAACACTAGCTCTTGGACGACAAGTCCGCTTCCAAAATGAGTTCAATACGATGGTCAAAATCAGTGAATCATTGAAAAAGAACGGCGAAAGCATTAGTCAGAACAGCTATTATCGTCAAAAGATGGCAGAGTTATTTGCGGAAATCCGAATTCTACGGTATCACGGCTTAAAAACGATCAGTCAGCTTCTAAATGAAGGGAAATTAGGGCCTGAAGCGTCTTTACAAAAGTTATTTTGGTCAACGATGCATGTGAATATGGGAAAGATTGGGTTGGAAATATTAGGGGAAGAAGGCCCCTATATTGGAAAAGAAAGTGTAGGACGTGGAGTCCTACAGGAGATAGATTTTGGTTCTCGCGGGGAAACGATTTATGCTGGAACGACGCAGATTCAGAAAAATATCATAGCCGAGAGAGTTCTTGGCATGCCAAGGTAAGGGGTGATTGGATGTTTTTTGGATTTAATGATGAAGAGAAGATGCTGAGAAGAAGTGTAAGAGACATGTTCAAAAATAAGAATACTCCTGAACATGTTCGTGCATTTATGAAGGAGCAGACCATCCCACCAGGTCTGCATAAGCTCTTAGCTGATCAGGGCCTACTGGGAATCATCGATTTGAATGGATCACAGGATAGGAAGGGAATGGTCAATGCCATTCTAGTTGCCCAGGAAGCAGGGAGGTTTTTATTAACATACCCCCTCCTTGAATCGATGGTAGGATTAGCTGCATTAAAGACTTGTAGCAAACAGGCAGAAGTAGCTTCTGAGATTGAGAGTGGGGAAAAGGTCCTTACGGTTGCCTGGACCAGCGTCGATGCCAAGGCAAGAAGGTCAGAAAATGGCTATGTGATCGATGGAACACTGCGAGAAGTCCCATTTGCAAAGGATGCGGATGTTATCTTAGCCAATGTACGAATTCTAGGGATGGGCCAAACTCCAAACGAGGAAGAAACATTGGTATTAATTGACCCGAAAAATCCAAACCTAGTCATTCGAGACGCAAATTCGATGGATTTAACCTATCCACTCTATGAGGTCAGTCTACTAAACTATCCATTAAATGAAAGCGCTGTCGTAAATAGGATGGGAATGGGTGCTGGTCATCAATTAATGGAGCAGATGCTCAAAATTGGGGCGTTGCTGTTGTCAGCAGAGATCGTTGGCTGCGCAGAACGCACACTCTATGACACCGTTGAATATACGAAACAGCGAAAACAATTCGGGAAATTAATTGGTAGCTTCCAGGCTTTAAAGCATATGGCCGCTGATATGTATTTGAAGGTCGAAAGTGGAAAATCAGCCATCGAATATGCAGCCTGGGCAGTGGATACTGACAATGAGGATGCAGATCTTGCGATTTCGATTGCAAAATCTTATACCTCAAGTAACGGAGTTCAAGTCTGTGGAGATGCAATTCAAATGCATGGAGGAATTGGCTATACCTGGGAGAATGATATGCATTTATTTTTTAAACGGGCAAGGAGAAGTGCTGCGGTTCTAGGTGACAGTTATTATCACCGTGAAAATATTGCCAAAGTGGCTATTGATGGGATAGAGGGTAAAAGAGAGGTAGGCTCAAAGAAACCGATAGTTGTGGAAGTTTAATCGAGTAGCTTATTGTTTTGCCAATCCAAAATATAAAGAATTCATTTGAGGAGGATGTAAGATGAGTGAAAGAGTTATTTTGACGACGAGCAGTAGAGGTTTAAAGGAGGATTCCTTGCCATATCGTCTTTATCAAAAGGCAAAGAAGTTTGGTATATGGAATCCGATGGACATTGACTTTTCCCAGGATGTGGAGGACTGGAAGAAAATGAATGATGAGCAGCGGGAGGGGATCCTCCGTCTAATCTCGATGTTCCAGGCGGGGGAGGAAGCTGTTACCCTTGACTTACTGCCACTAATGATGGCCATCGCAAAGGAAGGCAGATTAGAGGAGGAAATGTTCCTAACAACCTTCTTATTTGAGGAGGCAAAACATACGGAATTCTTTAGATTAGTTCTTAACGCAATTGGTGAACGAGGGGATTTAGCTCATTTTCATTCTGACTCCTATAAAAAGGTATTTTATGAGATTTTACCAACCTCAATGGAGCGGATTACAACAGACCAATCACCTGAAGCCATTGCGGAAGCTTCGACTGTTTATAATATGTTTGTTGAGGGAGTCCTTGCCGAAACCGGTTATTATTCCTTTTATAATTCACTAGAAGATATTGGGTATATGCCTGGTCTTCTTAAAGGGATTGGCTATCTGAAGAAGGATGAGTCAAGACATATCGGATATGGCACCTTCCTTTTACAAAGATTAATTTGTGAGCATCCTCATATTTATGATGTGGTTATGAAAAAAATGGAAGAATTGACTCCCCTTGCAGTTCAAATTAATACCGAGGGGAATGATGGTCGAGAGGTATCGGCTTTTGGTAAGCCAATTGACTCATTGGAATTTTCGATGAAGCAGCTTCAAGTAAGGATGGAAGTGCTTGCTCGCGCAAGAGGCAAGAAGATTGAAGAGATTTACAAGATGTCTGAGAGTGAAGCAGGCGTTTTATAGAGAGAAATAGGGTACTGTCTTAAAGCAGTACCCTTCTATTGACTCGTTAAAGGGGGAATTATCCAAAATTAATACTATTTTTATAGTGGCTAAAATATTAATTATGCTCTGTGAGATGCTCTATTGATTCTGCAAGGTATTAGGTTCTATAGTTCCGCTTTATTGAAAGGGGAGTTTTTATGCTTGAATCAAAGCAAGATGATATTCTATTAAATGATTCAATTGAAATGGAACAGCCAAAGCGTAAAGAATTATGGTCCTATGGATTGGGCAGCTTTGGGGTTTATGCAGTATCAACGTGGATTGGAGCATTTTTGACCTTTTACTATACAGATAGTGTCGGTTTAGCTGCAGCGACCGTAGGGACGTTAATGCTTTTGGCTCGTTTATTTGATGGCATTACAGATGTTGGAATGGGATATGTTGTTGATCGAACGAAATCAAAACATGGGAAAGCGAAGCCCTGGCTGCTGTGGACGTCCGTACCTTTTGCCTTAACAACTGTTCTACTTTTCTCTGTACCAGATTTAAGCTACACCGGAAAACTAATCTATGTATATACCACATACTTTCTCTTCATTATATTCTTTACTATGATTGCTATTCCCTACAAAACATTAATGGGTGTCATGACTTTGCACCAGCATAGTCGCTCTCTAGCCAATATTTATTCAGCGATTTTTACGATGATCGGAAATTTAATGGTTATGACATTAACTCAACCATTAGTTGCTTCGATTGGGTGGACCAATCTCTCGATTCTATATGGAATTCTAACGATCATTACATTATTCTTGACATTCCGTGTTGTCAAAGAAAGGGTTGGGATAGAAAAAGAACAAAAGGAAAGCGTCCCGTTTAAAGTTGGGTTAAAAGGGTTATTTAATAATAAATATTGGGTCATTGTCACGATTTATAGTGTCAGCTTTAATATCACAATCGCGCTTACGCAAGGGGCCGTTCTATACCATTCACAGTATATTTTAGGGAATATTAACTACTACCCGTTAGTTGGTTTAGCTCTATCAGCACCGATGTTGATTGGACTCTTTTTTGTAGGTCCATTTGTTGAGAAATTTGGAAAAAGAAATGTGGTTCTGGCTGGCTGCTTTCTCTTTTTAACAGGTTTCTTTATTCGAATGATTGACCCAACAAGTTTAATCCCATTTCTAGTTGGGTCCGCGATTGGTGGGCTTGGGGCGATGCCAGGCTTAGCTCTTACTGTGGCCATGGTCAATGATACCGTCGAATACGGGGACTGGCGCTTCAAGACACGGACAGAAGGCCTGATTAATAGTGCCGCAAGCTTTGGGATGAAGGTCGGATCGGGTCTTGGCTTGGCCCTTATCGGTTGGCTCTTAGCTTTCGGTGGATATGTAGGAGGACTTTCGGAGCAAACACCACTTGCTAATCAAATGATCATCGCATTAAATATTTATGTACCAATGACCTTTGTGATCATCCAAATGATTCTCCTATTTTTCTTTAAGATTGACAAGCTATATCCTACCATTCTAGCCGAGCTTCAAGAGAGAAAGGATATGAGCTAAGGGGTTTCATCGCATTTAGGAAGAGAAAGACCTAATAAGCAACCCGTACAAAATGTGTGGGCTGCTTATTTACTTTGTGGCTATATAACAAATTCTTTCACATCAAGGACTAATCTCCAAAAAACAGTTATCCATTAGGACGAACGATTTCAAATCATGCTAGTTATCTCTCTTAATTGTCACCTGTGATTTAAAAACGACATTCCCATTGGTTTGATTGACGCCATCGATGTAGATCTCATGATCATTCAACTTGGTAGTGTCCTTGTTTAGTTTGATGGAATCACCAGGTAAAGCCTCTTGTAAAAAGTTGATATCAATCACTTGAATGGAATAGTTCTTGTGGTCTTCAACAGGAAAACAATCCATGATGTAGTCAACATATTTGGAATTATTCAAATGTCCGTTGAAGTCGATATCACTATAGCCAATGACTTTGTCATAAGCTGCTTCTAACTGTCCAAAATCCTTCAGCTTGCCCAATCGTCCTTCAATGGCTCGTTCAGTTCTGCTTTCTGGATATTGAATCCCGATCAGCTCACTTCGCTTAAGCTTTCTTTCTTTAATGTCCATGATTACCCATTTTGAGACTGCTCTAATGATGACATTCCCATTCGCATCTTTGACGAGATAATCACGATCAAATTCTACCTTCCCAGGGTCAAGTGGCCATGTTTCAATCGTGATTTCTTCATCCCAAACTGGAAGTCTAATAATTTCAACTCGAATTCGCGTTACGACCCAAGCAACTCCAAATTTTTCCTCCAATGTTTCAATACCATAGCCTAGCACTTCAGCGGCCTGACTTGCAATATCTTGAAAATAGCTGAACAAATTACTCAATTTCAGTTTTTTGGTAAAATCAACATCTCTTAAATCGATGTGATAGGTTTTTGAAAATAGGGATGTTAATGTATTCATTTCTCTTACTCCTTTTGAATCAAGTTCGATTATTTTGTTATTCATTTTTTTTTACAAAGCAGAATTATGCTTTAGAATTCTAACTATTATCATAAACCTCCCATCAACATCTTTCAATTCTCCCCTCTTTAACAACGTATTCAAAATAATTGTCGAATATTAAATTTTCCGATATATTTAATTAAGTAGAAATAAAAACTAACACAGAATGGGGATTATGTTATGAAGTATGTAGACACATGGGATTTAGATTCGATTTTTCCTGGGGGAACGAAATCTCCACAGCTACAAGAAAAGTTAACTAGTTTGAAAGCGGAAATCGAAGAATATCGTAGCCACATTCAAAATTGGCATTTTGAAGATAACAAGAGTGCTGAACCAGTGAAGGAAATCTTGAAAAAACAGGAAAAGATTTTAAATGGTTTAGGCCAAGCAGGGACTTTTGTACATATGTTTCATGATGCCTATACCAATGATGAATACGCGAATGTGGTGATGGGGCAGGTGATTGACTTATCCAGTGAGGTGGAAAATATCACGACCACATTAACCAAAAAGTACGTTGCCATCGCAGATACAGAGTGGCAAAGTCTATTAGCAGATCCAGAACTTGCGACTGTTTCATTCAGATTAAATGAAATTCGCGATCAGGGGAAGCGTCTTTTATCAGAGGAAGTTGAAAATATTATCACCGAGTTAAATAAGGATGGGCTTTCAGCATGGAACCGTTTGTATGGAACGACTGTTTCCATTATGACGATTCCATTTACAGACAACGAAGGAAAAACAACGGAGTATTCCGTAGGTCAGGCGATGAATCGGATGTATTCCGATCCAGATCCAAGCGTGAGAAAGCAGTTATTTGAAAACTGGGAAGCGGCATGGACGAAATTTGCGCCTGTGTTTGCAGAAAACCTAAATCACTTAGCAGGCTATCGTCTTACCTTGCAAAAGGTTCATAACCGCGACCACTTCCTTGATGAGCCATTAGAGTACAACCGTATGGAAAAGGAAACACTGGATGCGATGTGGACAGCGGTTGCCAATCAAAAACAGCCTTTCATCGATTTCTTGAATCAGAAAGCAAAAGTGTTAGGGATGGAAAAGCTAGGCTGGCAGGACGTGGATGCTCCGGTAGCTATCGGGGATGTAGAACCACCGCGATTTACATATGATGATGCATGCGATTTTATCATTGAGAATTTTGCTAGCTTTGGTCCAAAGCTTACAGAGTTTGCTAAGCACGCTCTCGAAAATCGCTGGATCGAAGCAGAGGACCGTCCGAACAAGCGTCCGGGTGGGTATTGTACGAGTCTCCCAGAATGGAAGGAATCCCGCATTTTTATGACCTTTACTGGATCTCCTTCCGATACGAGCACACTTGCTCACGAATTGGGCCATGCTTTCCATAGCTATGTCATGAAGGATCTCCCAGCTTTGAATCGCCGATATGCGATGAATGTTGCGGAGACAGCTAGTACTTTTGCGGAAACAATTATTAATAATGCCACAGTAGCAAATGCGAAATCGAAGGAAGAAAAAGTTACCCTGTTAAATACGAAAATGGAGAATGCAACAGCGATGTTCTTAAATATCCATGCTCGTTTCCTTTTCGAACAATCCTTCTACGAGGAGCGCAATCAAGGAATCGTGTCGGAGCAAAGATTAAATGAACTCATGCTGAATGCTCAGAAGGAGGCGTATGGAGATTGCCTATCCGAGTACCATCCTCATTTCTGGTGCAGTAAATTGCATTTCTTTATCGATGATGTACCGTTCTATAACTTCCCTTATACCTTTGGTTTCTTATTCAGTCTCGGAATTTATGCTGAATATTTGAAGAATCCAAATGGATTTGAGGACAAATATATCGCTTTATTGAGTGACACTGGTTCGATGAAGGTAGAAGAGTTAGCGATGAAGCATCTTGGTGTAGACTTAGGCAGCCCTGACTTCTGGGAGGCAGGAGTTCAATTAATGGCTAAGGATGCAGAGGAATTTATTCGCTTAACGAATGAATTGATGTAATCACCGCTTTTCACTGAGCTATCTAAGAAAAGGTCATCCAAAAGTTGATAATACGACTTTTGGATGACCCTTCTTAATATGATCTAGCCTATAGATAAATCAAAGCAGCACGTAAATCTTCATTTCGTACCACGACGCGGAAAATTTGTAGGTGGTACTGAAATTCATCCGCTAGCATCCCGCAATCATCACGTAAATCATAGGATAGGAGAAAGTCCTCTAGGCTCTGTTCATCGTACTCCTCTCCTATTCCCTTTATCCATAGTTTATAGGATAGTTTTTCTCCTAGTTTTCCGAGACCACATCTATTAAATACGTCCTGAATTTGTTCCTTGTTCATCCACTCATCCCTTTAATGATTTGTCTATCTAGGATTCCATTATATTCTCGACTCTATACTTCCGCTTAAGCTCTTCCATCAAAAGGGCAAAGGCGAATCTATCATTTTTTGCACTCTTTCTTGATGCTTGTCTATTATATAGTAAGCTCTGCTCAAGGAGCGGTTTCACTAATAATCAGATAAGTTTAAAGAAAGGAGCGGTATCGAGTGGAAAAGCAACTGCAAGAACTTTACAACATTTTAAAAAAGCTCGGTTTTCAAATGGAGTTCAAGCTAAATGAAAATATTCAAGACAGCTTGAATAAAAAAGAAATTCTAAAGTATCTGCACCGACATGCTCATTTGTTAGCCCCCCCTCATTAAAGGACTAAAAGAATGGGCTGAGACCATGTCTATTCCATTAAATATCCCTACAAAAAATGATGTTGCTAATGTAGCAAAGCTAACTAAACAAAATGAGGAAAAATTGGACTCCGTGGATGAACAGCTGAAAATTTTGAATGGGTACCTAAAAGAGTTGATTTCAGAAGATGTTCCTACCTACACACCACCTTCTAAAAAGGATTTGGACAAGGAGCTCAAAAAATATAAGAGACTTTTACTCCTCCAACTGCTCATGCAAAATAGGACCAACCCTGGAACCGGAAAGGATTGATTCCTCAATGGTTTTGGAAGATGAATTGGAAAGATGGCGAGGTTTTTTCAGTATATGGTGTACAGAAGAACCTGAGTTTGCACAAACTGAACGAATCCCAATTTGGAAAAAGAATAAAGCGACTCTTTGGTATTATCCAGCCAAAGAAAGACGCTATAAAACTCCATTATATCTTATTTACTCGCTCATTAATCAGCCATTTATTCTTGACCTCCTTCCAGGAAATAGTTTAATAGAAGCATTTGTTCATGAGGGCTTTGATGTATATTTAATCGATTTCGGTATTCCTGGCTTTGAAGATAAAGATTTAACCATGGATGATTACATTAAAGACTATATCCAAAAGGGAGCAAAAAAGGTACTAGATCATTCGAATGCCACTGAACTCTCAGTGATGGGATTTTGCCTTGGAGGAACACTTGCAGCAATGTATGCGAGCATTGCCACAGAACCTATTAAAAACCTAATCCTTGATGTAGCGCCGATTGATTTCTCGAATGCTCATATTTTTGATCAATGGGCAGAGGTTGTTAAAGAAGAGGAGCTAGACTTTGATGACTTTATTGATTCGATTGGGCTCATCCCTCCAAAATTCGTGGAAGCCGGTGTAAGACTCATTACTTCACCAATCTACTTTAGTCCTTATCTCTCACTATTAAATAAAGCGAATGATGAGGAATATGTTGAAAGGTGGAGGGTTTTCAATAAATGGACGAGAGGGCATATCCCTTTGCCTGGTGGTGTGTTGAAGCAGATGTTTCATGATTTTGGTAAGCATAACAAACTTGTAAAAGGAACACTCAAAGTCCGAGATGAAAAGATGGATTTATCGAATATTCATTCAAATCTTTTAGTCATAGCTTCAGAATTTGACCGACTTGTACCGAAGGAAACGACCTATAAAATTATGGACCTCGTTTCTAGCAACGACAAAAAGTATATTATGCTTCAAGGTGGACATACAGGTCTAACAAAGGATGGAAAACTTCCTCATCATTTCAGGGATTGGCTGCCAACTAGGTCGAATCCTATATAGCCTTGTGTGAAAATGGTTAAAGGGAGCTATGCTCTCTTTTTTTGTCTGGACTTTTCATATTGATTATATAGATGGATTTAAATCTAACTTATCGATAAAATGAATTGCTCGACTTACAAATATCCATTACATTAATAAACGTAGAATGCCTAGAGATCTTCTTGGCATTTTTTTCTTTGTTAATATTAACGGACTCTATATTAGAGTTGAAGTCGATATAAAGGGGAGAATAAGCTTCATGAATTTGTATCAAAAAATCTTCAAAGAATATTGGAATCCCTATATAGCTATAAGCATTGCTGGTGTTGTTAGTGCACTTTACTTTGGAATCACTGGTACAGTGTGGGCAGTGACCGGGGAATTTACAAGGTTAGGTGGGCATCTATTAGAATGGTTTGGAGTAGATGTATCAAATTGGGCATATTTTGGGCTGGTGGGCTTAGAAGGAACTCCAATGACCCGAACAGATGGCTGGATCGTTATAGGAATGCTCGTTGGTGCACTAATCACAATTTTATTAAGCAATAGTTTTAAAATTCGTATACCGAAACAAAAGCGACGTCTTGTTCAGGGATTTATCGGGGGCATTATTGCTGGATTTGGTGCGCGTCTTGCGTTAGGATGTAACTTAGCGGCATTTTTTACAGGGGTGCCACAATTCTCATTCCATTCCTGGATATTTATGGTGACCACTGCCATCGGAACGTACTTCGGTGTTAAACTCGTCAATACGAAATGGTGGCGGGGAAAACCTGCTTTGATTAAAGGTGGAGTAAACCCAGCTGTGAACCAAAAGGTTAAGAAAAAGAATATTCAACCAGTGCTTGGTCTCATTTTTGCATGTTTGTATTTAGCGCTTATTCTTTACTTTTTTGTAATAGGCAAAAACCTTCTTGCTGTTGCTTGTATTGCTGGAGCTTTATTTGGAATTTTAATTGAACGTGGACAGATTTGTTTCACATCTGCTTTCCGTGATTTATGGATTAGTGGTCGTGCGGTGATGTCCAAAGCCATTTCAGTTGGAATGATGATAAGCGTAATAATTACATTTTTCTATCTCCAGAATGGCTCTGTTGCGCTCATCAAAGTTGCTGCACCAAGTACGGCAATCGGTGGGCTTCTCTTCGGCTTTGGCATTGTGCTAGCCGGTGGTTGTGAAACAGGGATGATGTATCGTGCAATGGAAGGCCAATTGTTGTATTGGGTAGTAGGTGCAGGAAATATTATTGGTGCAACGGTCCTTGCTTATGGTTGGGATCATCTAGGGATTTATTATGCTCTTGTTGAGAATTGGCCGAAAGTTAATCTAATCGAACAATGGGGTCCGATGGGAGCGCTAATTGGAACTCTTGCTATGCTTACGATTTGGTTCTTATTATCGAATTGGTGGGAAAAGCGGTTCCGCTATGGAAAAGGAATCCAACACGGTGCTAAAAGAAGGATTTCACCAGTTACAGAGGAGGTATAATCGAAATGTCGCAAGTGATGGACGTTAACTACACATTAGACATTCGGGGTGAGCCTTGACCATACCCAGTCATTTATGCACTGGATGTGCTAAAAGATATGAGAATAGGGGAAGTTCTCCTCGTTATTGCAGACTGTCCGCAATCCTTTCGAAGTGTTCCTGAAGAAACAACCAAACATGGCTACCAGCTTCTAGGAGAACCAGAAAGAATCGGCCAGGATATATATTTTTACATCAAAGTCGTTCAATAGGAATGGAAAAGGAATTAATACCATTATGATAAAAATTAGAAGAGCAGGGTAACTCCGTTAAATCGGCGTTACCCTGCTCTTTTGCATAAAAATATGAACCGTTATCAGAAACGGGGTTCTTTACGTTCAATTTCTTTTGCTTTGAACCCTTCAAAAATAATCGTAGCTCTTACTTGTGTTTACCGAGGATGGCCATAATTCCCTTATAGATAAGGACTAGGGAGAAAATCAAAACGGCCAGAACTCCGATAAAGTGGATTATAGGATGCAGGCTTGCAAAGAAACTCCACGATAATGGAACTTTTATTAAGGCGAAACCAGCTAGAATACAAGCAAGCATAAGAAATATAAATCGATCCATAACATTCCCTCCTTTCCGTATATAATATGTACAAGAAGGGAATTTGTTGAATCTTTAGAATATACATGATTTTTGAACAAAAATGAGGCGATGCTCTTGATGTGAGCATCGCTTTGTGATTTTAATCCTCTTTTGATCCAAATGATTTTGGCATTACTACAGCAATGACTTCGCCGCTCGCAACGATGTCTTCATCTGCATAGACATTCGTTTCTACCTTAAATTTCTTTGGATGAATTTCTGTCACCATTCCAACTGCTTTTAAAGGGATTCCATGTGGAGTTGGTTTTAGAAAATCCACTTTCAATGAAGCTGTGACGAAGCGAGGTGGCTCAGCACCGTCGCCGATGACATGGCCATTTTTTTTATGTAAAAACAATGATGCCGAACCTGTTCCATGGCAGTCAATTAAGGAAGCAAGCATCCCTCCGTAGACAAACCCAGGAATCGCTGTATGTTCCGGTTTAGGTGTAAAAAAGGTTACTGTGTTCTCCCCGTCCCAACCTGTTCGAAAATGATGACCACTCTCATTCAGTCTTCCACATCCATAACACATCGCAACATCGTCTGCATAAATATCTTGAATGGCTTGTTCGATTTTTTCCATATGTTCTCCTCTCTGAAGCTTTTTCTATTAAACTATTTAAATCATAACATATTTTGAAAGCGTTCACATAATTCTGAAGAAATCTTTTCTATAAAATTGGTAAGAATCCAGGCATTGAACCGTAACACCTAAGAATAGCTTCCTTAGCTTCATAGAAACCAAGAATAAAACTTCATAAAATATTCAAAAAAAAGAAGTAAATAAGGCAGCTTCTCATTCTTTTCTCAATCAATCTTTATACTTATTACACATTTGACTGTTACAATGACCCTTGAGAAAACCATTGGAGGGAACTACATGAAAAGAAACTTTTTGTTAGGATTATTGCTTTGCTTAGCTTTTCTAGTAACAGCCTGTAATACAGATGAGGAGCAAACTGATAAAAGCAAGGATAGTAATAATTCAGAAGAATTAGCAACAAAAAAAGTGGGGAAAGACGGGAAGAACGAGGACACATATGTCCCACAGGAGCCAACAGAAGATACTGTTTGTGCTTTCTGTAATATGGTTGTTTACGAGAAGGATCACGAAATGGGTGTATTTTCAGCACAAGGAGTAACGAAGGATGGAGAGTATGTCTTTTTTGATGATTCAGGCTGTATGTTAAATTACGAACGTCAACAAGAGGAGAAGCTTGCCAAGAAATGGGTTCGTGATTACGTAACATCCAATTGGGTGGAGGCTGACAAAGCTGTTGTTGTAAAGGCCGATATTACTACACCGATGAAATACGGCTATGCCTTCTTCGAAACAGAGGGGGCAGCAGATGGTTTCATTTCTGAAAGTTCGAACCTTAATCCAATAGAAGCCAACTGGGAAACGATTGATACCGTTGCAAACGAAAGATACCAAAAGAAAATGCAAATGAAGAAACAAGAGCAAAGTGAGGAAGAAACCTCACAGGAAGGTCATGATCATTAGGATTGGGAGAGAAACAGTGTTTCCTCTCCTCGAAAGAATAGTTAAAACCCGCTGTACAAAGCTACAGCGGGTTTTTTTTAAGCATTTCTCTGGAAAGGGCTTCCTGAAAAAAGACTTCCTCTAGCGTCATGACCTTCCCAGCTTGAACCGTTAAATTTTTGATCGTATCATTCATCATCATTTTTCCATTTTCCATAAAGGCAACTCGATCAGCCAGTTCTTCCACTAATGATAAAACATGAGTGGTCATAAGAATGGTTGTCCCTTTCTCTTTTTCTGCTCGAATGATTGCCTTGAATTGAAATAACCAATAAGGATCTAAGCCATTTGTAGGTTCATCGAGAATCAGAAAGGGAGAATTTGGCATGAGCGCTTGGGCGAAGGATAGACGTTGCTGCATTCCTTTGGAATAATGCTTGATGAGACGATTACGCACATCGTCAAGACCAACAAGAAGCAATACTTCCTTTACTCGTTCAATCGGAATTCCTCTCAAACGAGCAAAAAAAGTCAACACTTCCTCCCCTGTTAATTGAGGAGCAAACATCATATGATCTGGCATATACGAGAATAAAGCTTTATATGGCAGGCTTTGAGGCTTCATAACGACATCATCCACCATAATTTCGCCACTCGTTGCCCGGATTACTCCTGTTATCGCTTTAATAAGGGTGCTTTTTCCTGCGCCATTTCCTCCGCACAACGCAAATATTTCCCCTTTTCTTAACGCCAAATCGATTTCTCCAACCATACTATGTTCATTGAAGCGCTTTGTGAATTGCTTGAAATGTATCCATTCTTTATCCGTCATTTTTGATTCCCCTTTTTATGGAATGCCCGGTGATGATCAGCGGCACAGCGATCCAAAGGCAGGATGATGCAATAAATAAGAGGGTTCCCAATCCTCCGCTCGCCCAAACAGTTAGATCATAAAGGCCTGGCCCAAAAACTGAAGCCCCATCCAATGATAGAATAGACCACACCCGAATTAATTCCGCTGGGTTTAAAAAAATAGCAACAGAAAGCATTAAAAGAATCGACTGTTTAGGCAGGAATAAGCTGATGCCCATGAGCATAAATTCATAAAAAAGAGTAAAAATCGCCCAGACTACTAAGCTGAGCCCAAGTGCTTGAATTCTAGATTTTGAGAGAATTCCAATTAAGATCGATAGCGCTACGAACATACCAGATAACAAAAGTGAAAGAAGATAAAACTTAAGGATGACAATAAGTGAAACATGACTATTGATTAAATACATAGAGAGCAGGGCGATTCCATATCCACCTGTTAGGACCACGGATAATGCAACGAACAACCCTGCATATTTCCCTATTAGAACACTTTTTACATATATAGGATAGGTTAATAAAAGCTGCAAACCGCTATCTTCTTTCTCACCCGCTAAGAACATACTTCCCATTAATAGTGAGATTAACGGAATCATTAATAGATTCAAGTTTAGTAGACTTGCAGTCATGCGGTTGAAACCGTCAAAGCCAGTATTTCCTGTTTGTGAAAAGTAGGTGACGAAAAATGCTAGAAACATGAAGAGGAGTCCAAATCCGAGCAGCCATTTGCTTCTTAGGATGAGGGTCAGCTGCTGTCTTCCAATATGATAGGCGTTCATGGCTGTGAACTCCAGTTATGCTCTAGAAGTGCTTGATAATCATATACCTCACCAATTCTATTTTCGTATTCTTGCGCAGATTGCTTGTCTTTGAAGGTAACGACACCATTCGCCATCGGTGTCCAATGATCAGGATGATAGCTATGGAATGCTTTTTCTAATTCAATCCATTCTCCGGTATTCACGTCACGGACATATTTTTTCGCTACATCCTCTTCCTTGATTGTCTGTTCATCCTGCAAAAATTCCATCATACACCCAATATCATCAAATTTATAAACATCCCCATTTTTCGCAATAACCTGAGTCGCATAATTTTCATGAACAATTCCCATATTACAAATCTCGCAAACATCTATTTCTGGATTAATCTCATCAGGTTCAAATGATTGCTCCTGACTACAACCTGCAAGCAGTAAAATGCACAAAATTAGCCATCGAAAACGGTTCATCTATATTTTCTCCCCTTATAAATAATAAGTAGTGCTGAACCAATTAGAGTTAAGGAAAGCAAAAGGAGTGAAAAGCTTCTATTATTCTCCTTAATTTCGCCGTTCCTCTTTAAATCTAAAGGTTCAACAAGTGGTTTGTTATCGTATACTTCTGCTACACCAAATGAAGGAAACATGGTTTCGGCCCTGCTCCATATTTGAATCGCAGGGCTTTCAAAGAAAAATTGCCACAATGGCTGTCTTTGAAGTAAATGATCATAAATGGAGCCGGCCTTGTAGGGAATTTCTCCGATCAAATCACCCGTAATATCAAAGCTCCTATAGTCATCCCAGTAATTCCCTTTTTCTCCGTTATCAAGGCTTAAGGATGTATTCCCGACGTTAGCGGAGAGAATATTCGCAACAAAATTGTTTTCAAAGAACAGATTATTTTTGTTTTCTCGTCGAAATTCTAACCCAACCTGATTGGCTGCTATAATATTTCTAGAGACCTCCGTATTTTCTGCTTTTTCAAAGGAAACAGCAACACTGTTGCGAATGATTTCATTTTGCTTTAATAGAATATTCTTAGATTGATAAATCAAAACGCCAAAGCCTCGAAAATGAAATTGTTCAGAGATAGCATTATCCAAAAAGGTTATATTGCTTGAATCCATAACCATAAGGCCAGTAATATTCCTTTTTATTACATTATTGGTTGCGGTTATATGATTACTATACATGAAATGCATACCATATCTGGAATCAACGATGACGTTATGAGTGACCTCTACCTCAGTAGAAAAATCAAAATAGATTCCGTCTTGAACTTGTCGGATTTCATTATTAGCGATACGATTATCCTTCCCCTTAAAAATATGGATGCCGTTGCCTCTCGCTGAAAAATGATCATCATAACTCTTAATCACGTTTCCAACGACTTCATTATTTGTTCCATTTTTGATATATATGCCAAAATGGACATTTTCCAAATGGTTATTTACTAAATGAACATGGTTGGCTTTATTTAAGAAAATCCCGCTAACTTCATTCCCTTTTCCACTATGGAGGATCGTTAAATCAGATAATGTTACATGGTCGGTGGAAATGGTGATGACATTCCCTCGTTGCCCACCATCAATTACGACCCCTGGTTCTCCCCGAATGGTAATCGGCTTTGTAATTGTAATAGGACCTTTATAAACTCCCTGTTTTAATTGAATGGTTGCACCTTCTTGGGCCCTATCGATATGGTCTTGAAGATCCAACGTATTCGCCTGTGCATTATGCACAAAACCAAGAGAGAAATAGGCACAGATTCCCCATATCCAAAAGATTATTTGTTTTCTCATTTTCACCATCCTTTACTAGCTCCTAGATTAACAAACAGATGTGAGGAAAATTTGAGAAAACAATGGTACTTACATGAATTTTTAAGGGTAGATGGTTACCGATTGTCGTTTGAGTGACAAGAGGATACGACGCATGAAACACAGGCCGAAAAGCCTGCTGCTGAGTTAAACAATTTTCCAGTGATTTAGCTCATGAATTCAGGACACCGATTGCTACACTGAGAAGTCAGCTGGAAGCCTTTATCGATGGAGTATGGGAACCATCGAAGGACCGCTTGATGCAATGTCACGGAGAGTTAATGCGATTGGTAGGTCTTGTCAATGATTTAGAGAAGCTAATGGCCGTAGAAAACCCCAATCTTCAACTAACCTTGGCACCTCAATCAGTGAAAGAACAATTATACTATGTGTTTAATCATTTTCAGCTGGAGTTAATTGTCCGCAGCCAATTTATCTAAAAAATCAAATCCGATTTGATCAACTGAATCGTTTTTTGAGAAGCTAGGCTGGTAGTTTGAGAGGATCACAACACCTATTTGTTTTTCCTTATTAAATCCCAAAAAGCTAGAGTAACCGCCTGTTCCGCCATTATGCCAAATCACATTCCTTTTTTTATCGATGACCCAATTCATTCCAATAGCAATATCTTTCTCTTCAAATAAAATATCATGGGTTAAAGAGAAATAGGGAGGTACTCCATTCATATGGGCCCCTAAGAAGGATAATAGATCGGATACCGTAGAGCGAATTGCGCCAGCTCCTTCTAAGGATGCGAAGTCCCAGTTGTTCACAGGCTTATGCTTTTGATTATGTCCCTGCACGAGATATTGTTGCTGTTCTTCGTTCAACTGAATCTTTGTATTTATGAGACTTAGGGGCTGGCAAATTTCCTGTTGAATGACTGTTTCATAATCACTTTCGTAAAGCTGTGTCAATATAAATCCAAGAATTCCTGTTCCAGTATTAGAGTAGCTAAATCCTCTTTTTGCCTTCTGAAAGTTGTAATCCTCTAAGTACTTCAAGATTTCCCCGTATGTCAAAAACTTGTATGGGTTCGTTCTCTTACCCTTGGAAAATAGTACCTTGATGTAATATTTCATAGGGATGGAGGGGATTCCTGCTGTATGGGTAGTCAAATGACGGATTGTTACAGGTTTCTCGTTCAGTGATTTGTTATTAACCAATGATGGAATGAATTTTGTGATTGGGTCATCGAGGTGAATTTGGTTTTCCAAGATTGCTTTAGCTAAAAGGGTTGATGTAAATACTTTTGTTATAGAGCCGATTTCATAGATGAGATTTGCAGGATCATGGATATCCATCGTTGCGTTATTTGTCTTGGTAAAGAATTCTTTCTTGTTATTCTTTATGATTCCAACAGTTAGCACTAGGTTGGGACGTTTCTCTACATAAGGCTGTATGAGATCGTTCCATTCGTTTTCGTAGTTCATGACTTTTTACTCCTATTCTATTAACACTGGATGAATCTAGTTAAGAATACGTTTTCATTTGATAAAGGTTTCGTTGTATAGAAATATGCTATAATGGATTTACATTCCTTAAATTCCTTTTTATGGTATCATAATATTAATAATTCTAATTCTAGTGTGAACATTAAGGGGGGTGTTGCATTGTATCAAGATCTATATGGTAGTGTTGGTTCATTCTTATTTGCTTTAATAAATCTATGGATTGTCTTTCTTTTTTTTCAAAGACTTATGAATCGCTACCCTGTGAGGAACAGCTGGAAGAAAGATATAATCTTAACTTTAATCCAAAGTCTATTCGTATTATTAATTGTATTCCCCTTATTGGTATACCTAACTTGAATTTTTCTATCATTCTATTCTTGATGTATAATTTTACAAGAAAGTAATATTAAGAAATGAAGGGGGACCAGAAATGACAACAACCCGTCTAGGTAGAACAGATTTATTTGTTCATCCCATCGGTCTTGGGGCAAATGCGATTGGAGGCCATAATATTTACGCAAATATTGATGAAGAGGTTTCGAAAAAACAAATTCATACGGCAATCGATCATGGAATGAACTTTATTGATACCGCTTATTTTTATGGTCTTGGCCGCTCCGAAGAACTGATTGGAGAGGTGATGAAGGAGCACGGCAAGCGTGATGATTTTGTGATTGCTTCAAAAGCATCCTATACCTTTGTCGATGGAAAGGTCGTCCATGTGAACGATCCAGAATTCTTGGTTCAAAGTGTTGATGAATCGTTAAGAAGACTTCAAACCGATTATATCGATTTATTCTATGTCCATTTTCCTGATGAGCATACGCCTAAATATGAGGCAGTTGGTGCATTGCAGAACTTAAGGGAAGCTGGAAAGATAAGAGCGATCGGAGTGTCCAATTTTTCGCTTGAACAGTTGAAGGAAGCGAATCGAGATGGCTATGTTGATGTGATCCAAGGTCATTACAATTTGTTTCATCGTGAGGCGGAAAAAGAGATTTTTCCATATGTTACTGAGCATGAGATCTCATTTGTCCCATATTTTCCATTAGCGAAGGGGCTATTAACAGGAAAATATCATAAGGATACACCTCTTACAGAACAACAAAGGAAGCATCCGCTGTTTAAGGAAGAAACATATTTGACGAATGTAGAGAAGGTCGACGGTTTGCGACGAATTGCAGAAGAAAAGAATACGGAGATTGGACATTTGGTGCTTGCATGGTACTTAACACGAGGTCCAATAGATGCGGTCATCCCTGGGGCGAAGACACCTGAACAAATACTAAAAAATATGCGTGCAGCAGAAGTGAAATTAACAGAGGAAGAAATTGAAGAAATCAATAAAATCTTTCAAAATTAATACTCATTTTATGAGTAAGCAAAATAAGGCTTGCCACTGAGAGAATGATGCCCGTTTGAGCGGAAAAAGGGTGGTGGAGGTCATCCAATTGGGAGAATGATGCCTGTTGGAACAATAAAATCATAGCAGTGGTCACCAAACCTGCAATATGATGTCTGCAATAGCAAAAAAATCACAACAACGGGTATCAAACTAAGTGAATGATACCCGTTGAATTTTTCATAGTGCTTCCTTAATTACTTTTTTATAATACACCAAGGAAAGGAAGCCAAAGATGGAATAAAGGGCTGTATAGAGAACCATCACCACAATCATCGGAGTCCAAACCTCAGTCCCGAATAAGAACCAGCCTGACTGAACAGCAAAGTAGCTATGAAGCAAGCCTATACTTAATGGAATTCCAAAGTTAAAAATTTGCTTTGAACGGATTCCTCTTAATAGATCAGCTTGTGTAAAGCCGAGCTTGCGCAAAATCGTATAGTGCGGCTTTTCCTCTTCACTTTCACCCATTTGATTGAAATAGAGAATGCAGCCAGATGTAATTAAGAATGTTAAACCTAAGAAGGCTACGATAAACATGATGAGCCCTACGTTTGCTTTCTCTTGATTACTCATTGAAAGACGAGAATCATGCATTCTATTTTCACTAAAGCCAAGCTCCTGAAAAATCTCGTTTGCTTTTTCCATTTGTGTGTCGTCCCGTAAATTAAATCCGATAAAGATCGATGATTCTTTTTGAATTTCTGGATCCTGATCGTCCTTTAAACGCTTGAATATGCTATCATCGACAATCGCAACCGGAATCCCACCACTAGTGAAATACCATGAAATAAGATAATCTTTTTCAAGACCCAAATAGATTTGAGGAATGATTTCAGTCTTTCCTTTAAGCTCAACCTGACCTGAATCCTTTAAAGACATGAATTTCTGCAATAGATCATTATACCCTGTAAAAATGGTTTCATCTGGTGAAACGTCGAAATCATGAAGGTCTTTATCGCTAACGGCAGGGAGAATCATTGCGGATGGATCAACGTATAGGCCACTGCCGTCTGTACCTAAAATGTCTTTCATATTGACCTTAATTTGGATAACCTCATGCTCTATTGTGGTGTAGGCTATTTTCTGTTCGTCTAAAGCTTGTTTGAATTTTTGAGCATCCTTTGGAACAGTGAATGCGAAGTCTCCAGCCACATTATTTTCCGCCTTTTTTTCTGCTGAATAGTAAGAGATATAGCTCAGTGACAAGAGCCCGATTGCAAGTGCTGAAACGGTTGTAATGATTGTCAATAGCATCGCATTTGACTTCATTCTAAACATAATCGATGACAAGGAAAGTACTTCATTAATATTTAAATAACCTTTTTTCCCTTTACGTATTAGATGAAAGATAAAGCTTACAGATCCTTTATAAAGAAGGTATGTGCCGAGAATGACAGTTCCCAGAATAAAAGCCATTGCGAGAAATAATTCGTTCATTTCGGTAAAATCTCCGCTAAAGAGTCTCGAAGACACGTAATAACCGACAATAATCAGTGCGATTCCAGCTATTCCAATGATCATCTGCCAGACGGAAAGACCTTTGATTTTTCCTTCTGTAGAGGAAGTGACTCGAAACAATGATAAAATGCTTTGCCGTCTAATAAAAAGATGGTTCATTAGCATAATGAACAAATAGATAATACTAAAAACAATTAAGGTTTGAGTAAAGGCTTCTGTTGAAAACCTTAGTGTTGTTTCAATATCATCAACACCGATAATTTTGAATAAGATCATGAGAATCAATCTTGAACTGGCAAATCCAACAAAGATTCCAAGAGATAAGGAAACAAAGTATAGAATAAAGTTTTCCGCACTTAAAAGGCGAAAAATTTTTCCTTTCGTCATCCCAATTAATTGAAATAATCCAATTTCCTTACTGCGACGCTTAATAAAAATATTGTTTGCATAAAGAAGAAATATGGAAACAATCACCACTAATAAAACCGATGCTGCACGAATAGATGCAGCTCCTTTGACCGTATCCTTTACCTCTTCAAGAGATGGGTCATACTGCAGAGTGACAAAGGCAAAATAGAGGGCTGCGCTAAAAATTAACGCAAAAACATAGAGATAGTAGTTTTTAAAATTCTTTTTCAGGTTGCGTAAGACAAGCTCATTAACCCTCATATTGCACACCACCTAGTACACCTTGGGTCTTCATAATATCCTGGAAAAAATCATTGCGTGATTGCTCTCCCTTATGAAGCTGGCTATGAATACGACCGTCTTTAATGAAGATGACTCTGTGGGAGTAACTAGCTGCAATCGGATCATGGGTGACCATAGCAATGGTTGCGTTCCGTTTTTCATTTAATTCACTTAGTTTACTTAATAGGTCTGAGGCTGATTTTGAATCAAGGGCCCCTGTAGGTTCATCGGCGAAAATAATGCTTGGCTCATGGATGAAAGCACGTGCAGCTGATGTCCTCTGCTTTTGTCCACCAGAAATTTCATTGGGGTACTTATCTCTTACCTCGTAAATACCAAGTTCTGTCGCCAAATCTTTGAACATTTGCTCGGCTGCATGTCTTGAAATTTTGGCAATTGAGAGAGGGAGGAGAATATTTTCTTTGACCGTCAAGGTATCGAGAAGATTATACTCCTGAAAAATGAACCCCAATTGCTGTTTTCTGAATTCAGCCAGTTCCTTCTCTTTTAATCTGGTGATTTCTTTTCCATTAATTTTAATCGATCCATCACTGACCTTGTCGATCGAGGACAGTACATTAAGGAGAGTTGTTTTCCCAGACCCGGATGGTCCCATAATACTAACAAACTCACCCTTCACAATGTGAATGTCGAGTCCCTTTAATACTTCTTGTCTGTTGAATTTATTGCCATAGCTTTTATGAATTTTCGTTGCTTCTAAAATATGCATATCTATACACTCCTTCAATACGTTCGTTGTTTTCTTCTATGCCTTTATTATAAAGGGGAGAGAAGAGCGAATCCTGTGATTCCACGAACAAACAACAAAAGCATGTGACATTATTGTCACACGCCTGTGATATGGTGAAAATCATTTCTTTTTGGAAAGATGAGGGAAAAAGTCGTTCCTACATTCAACTTAGATTGGACTTCAATATGAATTAACAGCGATTGGGCGGCTTTTCTTGCAAGATACAAGCCCATCCCAGTTGCAACGTGGTCGCTGTGATAGGTAGTGGATGTAAATCCTTTATCAAAAATTCGGGGAAGATCCTGTATTGCGATGCCTCTACCAAAATCCTTGATTTCAAGCACGATTCTCCCATTTCGGACATAGCTTTTAAACAAGATATCCGATGAAGAACTATATTTGACTGCATTTGTTAATATCTGTCTCAAAATAAAAGCTAGCCACTTGGCATCAGATAAGACCTGCGTTACCTGCAACTCCAAATCAAAGCCAATCCCTTTTTGCATGCACCATGATTGAAGTGATTTGATCTCTTGTACTAAAATCTCTTTTACATTTGTTTCTTCAATAAATAGATCATTTTCAATAAAAGGGATCCGTCGTTGATGCAGCTGTTGATCAAGGAGATGATGGATTCGCAACCATTCATAGGAAATTTCCTCTTTCAATTTTTCGTCTTCGATACGATCAATCATTAAGTGCATCGTCGTCAACGGGGTTTTTACCTCATGAATCCATGAGAGCAGGTCATCCTTTTCCTGTTCTAATGCAGTGAGGTGTTCAGATGCCATCTGCTTTAAATTTTCTGTTTGCCGGATAAGCGATTCAGTGACGATTTTTTCAAAGGGACTATTTGGCTCTATCATCTGGGTTAAGTCAAGAGTTTCCTCCCATTCTAGTAAGGAGCGATAGAACCCGCTTTCCTTATGGTATCTCACGATTAGAAAAATCATACAAGCGACTCCTGACAATAGAAGCATATAGAGAACAGGCCAGATGGGGATCGCTGGATCCAAGAAAGCAACAAAGACGAAAAGTACATGTAAAGATAGGATAAATAAAATCCAGCTCAGTCTCTCACATAAAAAGGTTTTAATCATATGATGATTCCTCTTCTAAGGCGATATATCCTTGCCCAACCTTCGTTTCAATAAAATGTCCGAGGCCAATTTCATCAAGCCTCTTCCGCAGCCGATTGACATTAACGGTAAGTGTATTATCGCTAACAAAGCGCTCGTCCTCCCACAGGCTCTTGATCAAGTCTTCGCGACTAACAATTTTATTCTTCTGTTCAATCAATTTTTTTAGGATGAAAATTTCATTTTTGGACAATTCAATTGTTCCTGCTTCATTCGTAACAAGATTCCGTTCAAAATCAATCGTAGCACCACACCAAGTTCTCAGCTGAATCGCTTCGGTATTATAGTTATAGACACGACGAAGAATTGCTTGAATTTTTGCAACGAGAACATCGAAATGAAAAGGCTTCTGAACAAAATCATCAGCTCCTAGCTGCATGGCCATCACCATATCCATTGGATGATCCCGTGAGGACAAGAAGAGGATTGGAACAATCGAATGGGAGCGAATCATACGACACCAGTGGAATCCATCATATTTTGGCAACTGGATATCAATCAAAACAAGATCAGGTTTAACAGCAGTAAATTGCTGCATGACCTGATCGAAATTTGGGGTTCCATATACTTCGTAGGACCAGCCTGATAACCGCTCCTTTATTTCCTGAAATAAGGCTCTATCATCTTCGATTAAAAGAATCTTAAACATTCCATCACCACAATTTAATAGATTATATTCCCAATTTTATCGAAATGAGGAGAGGGTAACAATGAATTTCTTCTTAAAGAGAATCTAATAATGAAATTAAAATATTTTGAAAAATGAAGAGAAGGTCAGAAGGGGGATATTGGCTTAAAAGTAGAAGCTGCTCTATGTGAAGAGCAGCTTCATCTATGAAAAACAAATGTTTTTGTAATGCTTTCTTACAGACAAGAAACAAAATGAATGATCTATTCAGATCGTCCGATTATTACTAGAAAAGGATCTTTTGTTAATCCTCGACAACCTTTTTTAGTTTCCCTACTATTCCAGCCCAGCCGCCATTCATACGTTCACGAATCACTGCTGCATCTTCTCCAGCTTTTGGAACGACTTCATCAGAAGCCTTCCAGCCCCCGTGAATGACAGTGAATTCTGTTTGTTCTCCTACTTCTTTCAAAATAAAAGAGACCACCCAGCCGTCAGTATCCCACAGAAATTTGATGAGATGGGGTTGATCTACTTCAAGTACCTTACAGGGAGATGGGCCGAAAGGGGATTGAATATGAAATTCATGACCAACCTCCAACTCAAAATCGCTTGGCATGAACCATGAACCAATTCCTTCAGCAGTCGATACATGCTCCCATACCTTCTCTATTGGCTTGTCAATAAGAACGGATTGCTCAATGTCTTTTACGATCAAAACTAATACTTCCTTTCCGCATTAATGAGATAAAAACATTTTAATCATACTACACGGAAAAGCTTTTTTCACTATTCCACACTTCCTCATAATATGATTTCTTTCATATTTTCTCCAATGATCGCCATTTTATCTAAATGGATGATACAGAAATATTTTAATAAAATAATTAATAAAAACTTTCAGAAAAATTGTTGACAAAAGCAACTAATCAAATTTACTATAATAACAAGTTGTTATTGGCAACTAAATAGTTTGTTTGGCGAGAAGGACTGAAACATGATGGAAGAAAGTATTGCGAAAATCAAAAAGTTTAACCGTTTTTATCTCAATGTCGTTGGTTTGTATGCACAGTACACGGATGGTAGTCCATATTCTATGTCAGAAGCAATGATTTTGTTTGAAATCGATCAAAGAGGTGGTTGTACAGCTTCTGAATTATCTGAATTCTTTGATTTTGACAAAGGATATATCAGTAGGATTATCAACAAATTAAATGAAAAACACCTTATTAGAAGAGTATCCTCTAATGAAGACAAACGAAAAAAATACCTACATATCACTGAACTAGGGGAGAAGGTTCTAAAAGAGTTAGCCAACAATGCTAGTAATAATGTGAGGAGGATGATTGGGAAACTGAAACCAGAAGAAATTGATTCATTAATTAAGGCAATGGAAGAAATTGAAAGTATTTTAACGCAGTCAAAAAGGGGGAAAAGCTAGTGTTTAAGAAAAATGTTGTTGCTTCATTTCTGTTAATTCTAGTTATGTTGTTAGCAGCTTGTACTGAAGGGACGAATGTAGATGGACCAAGTAAAAAAACAGAAGGTTCATCAGATTCAGATGGGGGAGATAAGGGAGCTCTAATTATCGGGTTTGAGGCAGATGCTACCACACTAATGGCTAACCACGATGTAAACTATACGACCGATACATTGATTCGAAATATTTATGACCCACTCATTGACAGAGAAGGGAAAACAGGAGATTTTGTACCTGTCCTTGCAGAAGAATGGAAAAATATCGATGAAAAAACATGGTACTTAAAATTAAAAGAAGGAGTCAAATTTCATAATGGTGCAGACTTCAATGCAGAATCTGTAAAGTACAGTATTGATTATATTTTGAACGAAGAGAACGGTTCCTTTTACCGCTCAAGGTGGGCTAATGTGTCAGAGGTTGTTGTGTTATCAGACTATGAAGTGGAAATTCATACATCTGTTCCGTTTCCTAGCTTAATTCAACGTATTGCAGAAGATTTGTTAATTATGGAGCCCGGATATGTTGAAGAGGTTGGAATAGAAAAAGCTTCCCGTGAGCCAGTTGGAACAGGCGCCTATACCTTTGTTGAATGGTCTAGGGATAATCATTTGAAATTAAAGGCTTTTGAGGGCTATTGGCAGGGAAAGCCTCAAATTAATGAAATTGAATTTAGAATTATTCCAGAGTTCAGTGCAAGAATGTCTGCTTTTATGAGTGGGGAAATTCATATGTTCAAGAACATTCCTGTTGACTCTGTCGAACAATTTGACAGTGATGAAGTTAAGCAGGTTTCTTCATCCCGTATTAATTACTTAGCGCTTTCGAATCTTGTTGATGGTCCGCTAAAGGATGTCAAGGTTAGACAAGCAATCAACTACGCAATCGATGCTGATGAACTTCTAGAAACAGTGCTAAATGGTTATGGAACAAGAATTACCGGACCTCTTTCTAAAATCAATGCTGATTATGCAGAAACCAAAGACTATGGTTATGATCCAGATTTAGCTGTTCAATTAATTAAAGAGGCTGGCTATTCTCCTGAGGAAATTTCATTAACACTTGACACGCCAAGTGGCCGCTATCCAATGGACTCCCACATCGCCCAAGCAATTGCATCTCAGCTACAAAGTATCGGACTAAATGTGAAGGTTCAAGTCAATGAATGGGGTCAGCATTTAGAGAAAATTCAAAAGAGAGAAACTGGTGATATGTACATTCTTGGCTGGGGACCAGCGTTTGATGGTCAGTCAACAATAGAAAATCTCTTCACACAAAATGCTCCGTACAGTAGTTTTTATCATGAAGATATTGAAAAAGAAATAATGGAAGTCAATCAGTTGTTTAACCAAGATGAAAGACATGCTGGTTATGCAAAGATTCAAGAAAAATTAGTAGAGCAGGCAGCATGGGTTCCATTATGGCAACAAGCTGATTTATATGCTGTTAGCAAATCCTTAAATTTCTCTCCACGTGTAGATGAGAAGATGAATGTATTTGAAATGTCGTGGAACTAGGCTTATAGATTCCTAGAAAGAAGAGGGGTATCACCTCTCTTCTTTTATAAAAAGGTTTAAGGGAGGAGGGCTACAATGTTAGATTTTATCGTTAAAAGAGTGGTCCAGGTTATCATCGTTGTATTTCTTGCTCTAACTGCTGTTTTCTTTTTGATTCGTCTCTCAGGCGATCCAACAACTCTTTTCCTTCCACCTGATGCACCAAGAGAACAAATTGAGGAGTATCGCGAGTTACTAGGATTTAACCGTCCTTTATACGAACAATATGCTGAATTCATGCTGAATGCAATTCAAGGAGACTTCGGGGAGTCACTTAGAAGTGGTGAAAATGCACTTGGACTTGTTTTAGAAAGGATGCCTGCCACATTTCAATTAGCCTTATCAGCATTGACCTTATCATTACTTATTGCTATCCCTCTTGGGGTCCTTTCAGCGTATAAACGAAACATGCTTTTTGATAAAGCAAGTGTGGGGATTACTGTTATTGGACAAGCTATCCCAAACTTTTGGTTTGGTCTAATTCTCATTTTTATTTTTGCAGCTCAGCTCAAGCTGCTGCCATCCAGTGGGGGAGGAACGATGCTACATATGATTCTCCCAGTTATTACATTAGCCCTTTACAGTATTTCTCGGTTTGTACGTTTTACCCGATCAGCCATGCTAGATGTATTGAGTAAGGACTATATCCGAACCTCCAAAGCAGCAGGTTCACCTACATCTACTCTGATCATGAAATATGCTTTAAAAAACTCTTTAATTCCCATCATTACATTGGTCGCCCTCGATCTAGGTGTTCTATTGGGAGGAGCAATTATCACGGAGGCTGTGTTTTCATGGCCAGGTGTAGGTAGACTTTTACATCAATCATTAATGAATCGGGATTTCCCAATCGTATTGGCAGGGGTATTTATCATAGCCATCATTTATGCAGTGATCAATTTTATCGCGGATATTCTATATGCATATGTGAACCCTCAAATTAGAGTGAAGTAGGTGAGGATGTGGAAACGAATACGGTTACGACAACGAATCAACAGATAGATTTGCTAGTTAAAAAGAAATCCGGATTCAAGGACTTTTTTCGTAAATTATCACGCAGTTGGACAGGAATGCTCGGTTTTTCTCTCATAATCTTATTGCTTTTGTTAAGTGTATTTGGTGGGTTGATTGCTCCATTTGATCCAATGGATGCCCCGCTGAGAGAACGCTTGTTGCCACCATTGACGGATGGCCACATCCTCGGTACTGATCAGCTAGGAAGGGACATATTGTCGCGAATTATTGCTGGGACCAAGGTGTCCGTTATTATTGGGTTGGCCACGGCATTGTTAGCGGGATTAATCGGAACCGTTGTCGGTGTCATTGCGGGGTATTTTAGAGGCTGGATAGATGTTGTACTAATGAGAATTGTTGATGTTCAATTAAGTTTTCCATTTATTCTGTTAGTGTTAGTTATCAGTGCTGTACTAGGTGCGGGTCTTACAAATATTGTGATTTCCCTTGCGTTAGCTGGATGGGTCGTATTTGCAAGAGTCATCCGAAGTGAAGTGCTCGCTATAAGGGAAAAGGAATTCATTACTGCCGCGATTGCAACGGGTGTTCCTAAATTTGAGATATTATTTAGACATATCCTTCCAAATATTTTTACACCCATCATCATTTTGGTGTCTTTACAAATGGGTACATATATTATCGCCGAGGCATCTGTGAGTTTCTTAGGTTTTGGGGTACAACCTCCAACTCCGGCATGGGGAAATATGCTTAATGAAGGAAAGGATTATATCTTCGGTTCTTGGTGGTTAATAACCTTCCCTGGAATAGCTATTATCATTACAACACTTGGGGTCAATTTGTTTGGAGACTGGTTGAGGGACACACTCGATCCGGAACTCAAAGGTGAATGATTGGAGGGGAAGACGAATGACTGAGGTACTTCTTGAAATCAAAAATCTAGGTATTCAATTCAAAACAGGGGAAGGTGCTATACAACCTATTCGAGGGGTGAATTTTTCCCTAAGAAAAGGGGAAACCCTCGGTGTTGTTGGAGAGTCAGGGAGTGGAAAAAGCGTAACTTCGTTAGCCGTAATGGGACTACTGCCTGAGAAGAAAAGCAAGATTGTTTCTGGAAGTATTCTATTTAACAATGAAGACATTACACATTTGAATGAGCGTCAGTACAGAAAACTTCGTGGGAACGAAATGTCAATGATATTTCAAGAACCTATGACCTCACTAAATCCTGTTTTTACCATAGGTGAACAATTAGGTGAACCACTAAAACAACATAAGAAAATGTCAAAAAAAGAGAGAAAAGCAGCGATTATAAAAATTCTTAAACAAGTTGGAATTCCCCGGGCAGATCAAATCATTAACGAATATCCCCATCAATTATCTGGTGGTATGAGACAGCGGGTCATGATTTCCCTAGCTCTTTTATGCGAGCCTAAGTTACTTATTTGTGATGAACCTACAACAGCTTTAGACGTGACCATACAGGCACAAATCTTGGAGCTCATGAAGCAAATTAAAGCGGAGAAGGATATGAGTCTATTGTTTATTACACATGATTTAGGTGTTGTGGCAGAAATGTGTGATCGGGTGGTCGTCATGTATGCAGGTGAAATAGTGGAAGTAGCGGAAATTAATGAACTATTTGATAACCCTTTACATCCTTACACAAAAGGACTAATCGATTCTCTTCCAACAAATAATGCTAGAAAAAGCAAGCTATATTCTATAAAAGGACAAGTTCCTAGACCAGATGAAATTGGAAAGGGATGTGCCTTTGCGAATCGTTGCCCATATGCTTTCAATAAGTGTGTGGAGAGTGCACCACCAACTTTTTCAAAGGGAGAACATTTAAGTAAATGCTGGCTACAAGAGTCCGATCGGCAGGTGAACATACAATGACTGAAAGCTCTTTAATAGAAGTCAAAAATCTAAAGAAATACTATGAAATATCACAGGGTCTATTTAAGCCTAAGCTCGTGGTAAAAGCGGTTGATGATGTTAGCTTTTCTATTAAAAGGGGTGAAACCTTTGCCCTTGTGGGTGAGTCTGGCTGTGGGAAATCCACGACTGGAAAAACCTTGTTGAGACTTACCGACGCAACATCTGGTGAAGTTCGCTTTAAGGGTGAGGATATTCTGTCATTGCCATATGAAAAAATGCGTTCCTTGCGGAAAGAAATGCAGATGGTTTTTCAAGATCCGTATGCTTCACTTAACCCAAAGATGACGATTAAACAAATTTTAATGGAACCACTACGCGTCCACAAAAAGTATAGCCCAGAAGAGCGAATGAAAAAAATCGTTGATATCCTTGAAATTGTAGGCCTTTCACGATCACATCTTGATCGTCATCCGAATGAGTTCTCCGGTGGACAGAGGCAGCGTATAGGAATTGCAAGAGCTGTCGTATTGAATCCAGACTTTATTATTGCTGACGAACCCGTTTCCGCTCTTGATGTTTCGGTACAGTCACAAGTGATTAATTTAATGCTAGAGCTGCAGAAAGAGTTTGGTTTGACTTATCTGTTTATTTCACATGATTTAAGTGTCGTCGAGCATATGACTGATCGTGTTGCGGTCATGTATCTTGGGAAAATTGTAGAATTGGCGGACACAGAAGAGTTATTTGCTAATCCTAAGCATCCATATACGCAAGCGTTAATCTCAGCGGTCCCTGTTTCACATCCAAAGGATGTAAAGGAACGAATTGTCTTGAAGGGAGATGTTCCAAACCCAGCAAATCCACCTTCAGGGTGCACGTTCCACACGAGATGTCCTTTTGTAATGGATAAATGTAAATCTGTTGAACCTTCCCTTACAGAAATAGGGAATGGACATATGACAAGCTGCCATTTATATTCCAAAAACAAGGAGGAAAATACCAATGCTATTATCTATTCCTAAATACGAGTTTAAAGAAAGGCAACAAAAGTTTATTACCACTTACAAAGAAAAAGGATGTGATGCAGCAGTTCTTTTTTCCGTAACGGATATTTTCTATTTAACGGGGTTTCATTTTTACCCAACCGAAAGACCTATTGGCATCATGGTAGATCCAGAAGATAGAGTACATTTATTTGTTCCTGCTCTTGAGCATGAGCATGCGGAAGAATACAGTGTAGTTGATTATGTTCATTCCTATCCTGAATATCCTGGAATTAAACATCCGATGGAGTATTTCAAGGAAATATTGAAGGAATATGGTTTTGAGAATAAAACAGTTGGGTACGATTCTTTAGGCTATGGTTCGCCAATGGGATATCGCGGACCGTCTATGGATCTGTTCATAGAGGTGAAACAATTTGTTTCATTGCGTGGTGTAGTCGAAGAAATGAGATTTATAAAGAGCCCAAATGAAATTGAGTTAATTAAAGAGTCTTGCCGCTGGGGAAATCTAGTACATCGTCTACTTCAGAAGTACACAAAAAGTGGTTTAAGTGAAATAGAGATTACGAGTAAAGCTTCTAGTGAAGCAACAAAAGCGATGATCGATACGCTAGGGCCAAATTATAAACCACATGGGGACACAGCGTATGCTATTTTCCGTGGCCAGATCGGACCAGAATCTGCTTTCCCACATGCGGTAACTCAAAACATCGTATTGAAAAAAGGCGATACCTTAGTAACAGGTGCTGCGTCCAGTGTTTTTGGATATACAAGTGAGCTAGAACGAGTGATGTTCGTTGAAGAGGTATCAAAAGAACAGGAGAAATATTTTAATCATATGTATGAAGCTCAGGAAGTAGCCTTCAATGCCATAAGACCGGGTCGAAAATACTCTGATGTAGAGAAGGATGTTCAAGCCTATTTTAAAGAAAATAACCTAACAGAATTAACAAGACATCATACCGGTCATAATATCGGATTGTTAGGGCATGAAGCACCATTCTTTGACTTAGGTGATCACACCGTAATAGAACCGGGTATGGTTGTAACGGTAGAACCAGGCATTTACGTTAAGGGCTTAGGTGGCTTCAGACATTCTGATACGGTACTTGTTACAGAAGATGGAATTGAAATGCTAACCTATTATCCTAGAGATCTACAATCCTTAATATGCTACTAATAGCTAGGTAGCACTTGATGTTTTCAAGTGCTACCTCAATTCATTCTACATAACAATCTGAGGTGAAAACATGAAATTTTTTATTTCCGCTGATATCGAAGGAATTGCTGGTGTCAGTACGATTCAGCAGCTTGTAAACAATGGAGAATATCAACGTTTTAGAAAACTAATGACGGAAGAAGTCAATGCCGCTGTCCGTGGTGCTTTTAATGCAGGAGCAACAGAAGTGGTCGTGGCAGATGGTCATGGGAACATGTCCAATATTTTAATTGAAGAACTTGATCCCCGTGCACGGCTTGTTTCTGGAAACAATCGAGTCATGTGCCAATTGGAAGGACTGGATGAAACCTTTGATGGCATCATTTTCATTGGGCATCACGGTCGTGAAGGAGCCTCTGAAGCTGTTATTTCCCACACCCTTGCAGGTGTTTGTGTAAAGGAAATGAAAATTAACGGTAAGGTTGTTGGGGAAACGGAAATGAACGCGATGGTCGCAGGGGCTTTTGGTGTTCCAGCCATCTTTATCAGTGGTGACAATCTATACGTGAAAGAAGTAAAGGAAACCTTGCCAGATGTGGAAAGTGTAGTGACAAAGTACGCAAAAGATCGCTTGGCTGCAGAATTAATTCATCCAAAAAAGGTTCGTGAGCTCATCGAAGCAGGTGTCAGCAAGGCTGTTCAGAATTTGTCTTCTTTCAGACCATTAGATACAAAAGATAGGGAAACCACATTTGAAATCACGTTTAAGGGACCCCAGCAGGCGAGCATGACTTCCACTCTTCCGACAGTGGAGATGACGTCAGCTACAAGCATCAAATTTACTTGTCCTGATATGATCACTGCCTATAAGCATATGTGGGGCTGCGTGATTATCGCCATGGCTGCGACGAATGGAGTGCTTGGACATGCCAATCAGTAATGAACCCATTTATAAAAGACTGATGGATGAATATGATGTAAGTTATGATGAAAATGGGGTGAATGGACAACGTTTGGCACTACGTCTCAATGAAATCGCCAAAATTGGCTTAACCGAACAAAATGGTTCAAACCGGCCGGGATTTTCTCAAGAAGAACGCCAGGTGAAACAACTCGTTGCAAAGTGGATGGAGGAGGCTGGGTTAGAGGTTCATCAAGATGGTGCCGGGAATGTAATTGGTAGATTGGAAGGAACAGATCTGACTCTCCCTACAATTATGTCAGGCTCTCATGTTGATAGTGTACCAAATGGAGGCCATTTTGATGGACCATTGGGAGTTCTAGCGGCATTAGAGGTTGTCGAGGCTTGGAGGGAAACCGGATACAGACCTCGCAAAAGCTATGAGGTTGTCATTTTTTCCGATGAGGAGGGTGCAAGGTTCAACGGTGGTTTGCTCGGCAGTCAAGCAATGGTCGGAGATTACGAAATGGATGAGCTCCAAAAACTTGTCTCCGTAGATGGTTTGTCCTTTGAGGAAGTGTTAAATAAAATTGATTTATCGAGCGACACCTACCGACAGGCATTACGAGATTTTTCCGATGTAGAATTGTTTGTCGAGGTACATATAGAACAGGGGAAGCGGCTGGAACGTGCGGAATTGCCATGTGGGATTGTGAATGGTATAGCCGGACCTTGCTGGTTGGAGGTTACCTTTACAGGTAAGGCAGGCCATGCGGGGAATACCCCGATGAATGATCGAAAGGATGCATTGGTCGCAGCAAGTGAGTTTATTACTAGCGTAAACGCTCTACCAGCCAAGATTAACGATACAGCTGTGGCAACCGTTGGGAAAATTCACATATCACCGAACGGAGTGAACGTCATTCCTGGGGAAGTGACATTATACGTTGATATAAGAGATATCTATGAAGAAACGAGAAATCAGCTGGTCGATTTGGTTATTCAAGAGGTGGAAAACCTATCAAAAAGCCATCAAATCTCTATTTCCTATAAAAAGACATTGGAGATTCCTCCTGTACCAATAAAGAAAGAAATCCAACTTTTGTTAGAAGAGGTTTTGAGAGAACAGTCTATTGAACCAATGCGTATTCCGAGCGGTGCAGGGCATGATGCGATGATAATCGGTCAAAAAACAGATATTGCCATGCTTTTTGTAAAGAGTATTCAAGGGATTAGCCATAATCCATTGGAGTGGACCGATTTGAGGGACTCCGTTCAAGCAGTGCAAGTTCTGAAACGATTTATAGAACGACTTAATGAAAGAGATTAAGGGGCTAAACTTTTCATACCTCGTAGGAATTAAGGCCAAACCAAACAGAATGAATAGAAAAAGCATTTGGACTTCACACCAAATGCTTTTTCTATTTCTATCATTACTTAATCAAAACGAAAGTACTTCTCATTCTGTACGACTTCGGTTATATACTTCATGGTGATCGCAGCCGCTTTGTCTGGATCGTATGCTCTACGGCGATTAAGGATATTGGTAAACATTCCTTGCCAGATAAAGAGGGTTAACTCGTTTATGCCATCTGCATTGTTGGTAGAAATAGAGCCTTCTTTAACGGCGAGCTCCAAAAATGTTCTTCCTCTTTTCGTGATATTAGGTTCAAACAAGATCATCTTTAAGCTCTCTGGAATGTCAATTAAGTCTTGGGGATAAAGCTCATAATAATATTCTAGTAATTTTTCCGGCTGCTCACCTAAATCTGCAATGAAAACAGCTTGAAAGATTTGTGGGTTTTTAAATGAATGTTTGCAAAAACATTCCCACGCCAAAAGCCATTGTTCAACTGGATTCTGTCCTTTCTGTATAACAGAGCTAACTTCATCGGTATAGGGTTTTAGAAACCTCATTGAAGCAAAAAAGATTAAATGGGATACCTCGGAAAAATAGTTATAGATAGTCGCACTATTATAGCCAGCCCGGTCTGCTACTTTTCGAATGGTAACCTTCTCTACGCCTTCACTTTCAATAATTTCTGCTGTTGCCTCAACAAAATATTTCCACATTCGTCTCTTTTGTATTTCTTTTTTGTCCATGATTTTCCTCCGCTTGAGTTGTAACAATTTTTAGAAGATTTATATTGTTATAGTAAAAGTCATGTGATAAGATAATCGCAATTATAAAATAATCATGATTATTTTAACATGAAGAACCAAATCAAAAAAGAGTGGAGGGCTTTATAATGGTTTTTAATGTTCGTGATTCTTTCCTACAAACTAAAACTGATTTTCCTCACAAAATCAGAGAAATTGAACATATTTGGATTCCAATGAAGGATGGTACTCGACTTTCAGCACGAATTTGGATGCCTGAGGATGCAGAGCAACGTCCGCTACCAGCCATTCTAGAATATATTCCTTATCGGAAAAATGATTTCACGGCGCTTAGGGATTCCATTCGCCACCCATATTTTGCTGGTCATGGCTATGCAAGCATACGAGTAGACATGCGAGGTTCAGGTGATTCAGAGGGTATCCTGTATGACGAATACCTTCCACAAGAACAAGACGATGCACTGGAGATCCTTGACTGGGTTAGCGCCCAACCATGGTCGAATGGCTCCGTAGGAATGATTGGAAAGTCATGGGGAGGGTTCAACGGATTACAGGTAGCAGCACGACGACATCCTGCACTCAAAACGATCATCACCCTTTGTTCAACAGATGACCGTTATGCCGATGACGTTCATTATATGGGTGGATGCCTTTTAGGCTCGGATATGCTATGGTGGGCCTCCACGATGCTTGCCTACAATGCAAGGCCCGCAGATCCGAGGGTAGTTGGCGATGAATGGCGTGACAAGTGGCTTGAGCGATTAGAAAAGACTCCTCCTTTCGTAGAGGAATGGATCAGACATCAACGAAGGGATTCCTATTGGAAGCATGGCTCCGTCTATGAAAATTATCCAGATATCGACATTCCTGTCTTTGCGGTTGGTGGCTGGGCGGATGGCTACACCAACGCTATTTTTCGACTACTGGAAGGCCTGCCGGGCCCGAAAAAAGGGTTAGTTGGTCCTTGGGCCCACGAATATCCAGAGGTAGCAGAACCTGGTCCAGCGATTGGATTTTTACAAGAAGCTTTGCGCTGGTGGGATTATTGGCTTAAGGGAGAGGAAACGGGGATTATGGAGGAACCGATGCTTAGGGCTTGGATGCAAGACAGTGTATTGCCAAACTCGAGCTATGATTATCGACCAGGACGATGGGTTGCAGAGAACGAATGGCCATCACCAAATATGAAACCACTTCATCTTTGGTTAAATGGTTCAGAGCTTGCTGAAGAGAAGCCTTCAAATTTTCAAGAAATAACCGTTTCAAGCGTACAACAACATGGGTTATACGCAGGAGTATGGTGTCCTTTTGGGCAGGAGGGGGATTATGCCAGTGATCAACGATTGGAGGATGGCCTAGCGGTAACCTTTACATCTAGACCGCTAGAAACACCTCTTGAAATACTCGGTTTCCCAGAGCTAATGGTAGAATTGTCATCCGATCAGCCGCAAGCACTATTGGCTGCTCGACTTTGTGATGTTGCCCCGGATGGTTCTTCCACCTTGATTAGCTGGGGGATGCTTAATTTGACCCATCGGGACAGCCATGAATTTCCTATCCTGCTAGAGCCGGAAGAACGGTATACCGTCAAGGTTCGTTTGAATGCGAATGGGTATCATCTACCAGTAGGTCACCGTCTCAGGATTGCATTGTCGCCAACTTATTGGCCACATGCATGGCCATCCCCTGAACCTGTTACTTTAAAGGTGTTTACAGGGGAAAATACTCGATTAACAGTACCAGTCCGTACACCTCAAGCTCTAGATTGTGAAATACATGAATTCGAGAAACCAGAGGCAGCAGCTGTGGCTGAAAGAGAAATTTTGAGAGAAGAAAGCCGAACAAGAGAGGTCCGCTATGATTTAACGAAGGGAGTCTGGACTCTTGATGATTATTCGGATGAAGGTGCACGTCGTTTATTAGCAAACGGGATCGAGTATGGCAGCACCAATCGAAATATTTTTACCATTAAAGAAAATGATCCGCTATCAGCCCATGTTCAATGTGAGTGGACCCTAGATATTGGAAGAGGGGACTGGCAGACTCACTTGAAGACTTTTAGTACAATGCATGCGGATCAGTCAAAATTCTATATTACGAACAAGTTATGGGCATATGAGGGGGAGAAACAAATCTTCCAAAAAGAATGGAAATGTGATATTCCACGAGATTTTATCTAGATTTATGCACAAATTAAGGATAGAATGTAGTACATTTTATTATTATTGAGGGAAAGCATATGTCATCTATCATTTTTATAATCATAGCCGTTAACATTTTATATGTTTCATTATTTACTTTGAGAGTCATGGTTGTCATGAAAGGATATCGCCTACTTGCCTCCCTTATTTCCATGGCAGAGGTATTTGTCTATTTGATGGGGTTAACCATTGTCTTAGATAATCTGAATAACCCATTAAATATTGCAGCCTATTGTTTTGGGTGGGGGCTTGGTGTACTAGTCGGGAGTAAAATCGAGTCCATGCTAGCTCTCGGTTACGTGGTCATGGAGGTCATTCTTGAACCAATCGAAAGCAATTTACCAAATGAAATTAGATCTCAAGGCTATGGTGTGACCTCTTGGCTAGCAGAGGGGAAGGATGGAAAACGATTAGTTATGAAAATTTTGGCCAAAAGAAATCGTCAGGAAAAGCTTAAAAAATTTATTCTGTCTATTTCTCCAAAGGCATTTATCATTTCATACGAACCGACTCAATTTAATGGAGGGTTCCTGCTTAAGAATTTGAAATAACGAATGCTAGGCTCTATAGATAATTGGATTCAAAGGTCAATAGGATAAATATTCTTAGTTTTAGCATTTACTGGAAAAAGGTAGCGGTGGTTCAAATTTCTTTTTCTAGAAAATGAAGATATGAAAAAAGAGATTGTCACGCAACGAAGACAATCTCTTTTTTCAATCTATAGAGTATATGCTGGTATCATCCATGGGAATACGTATGCTTGAAGCATGACCAGTATTCCCATTAAGGCAGCTAAGGCGATACTATGCCAGAAAACAGCCCGGAAGATTGGTCCAACAGCGGTTGCTCCCTCAACACGGTCCTCATAACAAGCTGCAGTGGCAACGACTATACTTTGAGCATCAATCATTTTACCCATAACCCCACCCGTAGAGTTGGAAGCGGCAATAAGTACTGGATCTAGCCCAAGCTGTTCGGCCGTAATTCTCTGCATACTTCCAAACAAAGCGTTAGAAGAAGTGTCACTACCCGTTAAAAATACACCTAGCCATCCCAGCATAGCTGCAAAAAACGGATACATGACCCCTGTTTTTGTAAAGGCTAATCCGAGAATCGCATCCAGCCTGAATATCTAGTTGTATAACCTAAGTCTAATACTAAAGCGATTGTAATAAGAGGGGTTTTCATTCTTTGTGCAGTTCTGACAACAGAAAGCTTCCACTCTTCTTTGCTTAACTTGAGGAACAGACCGCTTAGAATAGCAGCAAAGAATATTCCCGTTCCAGCCGCAGATAACCAGTTCAAACTGTAAATAGCTGCCTCAGGAACAGTTTCGGTGACAAGTGGTTCCCCACGGAACACCTTTCCATCTAAGAAAGGTACTGGTATTGCATATAATGACTTAATCCCAAAAATGTTTAATGAGTTCAGAATGTTTTTCCATTGTGGCAATCCCCACATAAAAACAAAAAGGGTTAAGAAGGCCCAAGGCGTCCAAGCTTTAGCAACTTGCCCAGTTGTATATTGTGATTCTTGGTTTTCCAAAGATTTCATTTCCTTTTCTTCACCAGGAAGATAGAATTTTGTCTTTGGTTGCCAAACCTTTAGTAGCAAAATCAAAGCAATTAAGGAAATGATCCCAGCCAAGATATCAACAAGCATTGGCCCAACAAAGTTAGACACAGCAAATTGAGCGATTGCAAAGCTCGCACCGGTCACTAAGATAGCCGGCCAAATTTCCCAAACTTGTTTCCATTTTCCTTTATGCATAAAGACCATCGTGGCAATTAACCAAAATGGAACTAGTATTGAAAAGAAAGGTAATTGTCGTCCAGCCATAGCAGATAATGCCATTTCAGGTAAGCCAGTAACATTTGCTAATGTAATAATAGGTGTTCCCACCGCTCCATACGCAACTGGTGCTGTATTTGCAATCAAACACAGAACAGCTGCTGCCATTGGCCGAAACCCTAGACCAACCATCAAAGCTCCAGCAATGGCTACAGGAGTACCAAATCCAGCTGCCCCTTCAATAAAGGCACCGAAAGAAAAAGCGATGAGAAGCGTTTGAATACGTCGATCCGAAGACAATGAAACTACCGAAGATTTGACTATTTCAAATTGTCCGGTTACTAATGTAATGGTATATAAGAACATAGCAGCTACCGTCTATTTCGAGGAATTTTTCTTTTACTTCGGGCTTTTTCGAAACCATGCGGGACCTTCAATCGTTTCAACTAGATTTTCATATTCGAGAAACTCGCCAATGTTTTTCTGTCTCTCTTCTCGGGTGGAGACAAACTGCTGAAGATTAAATAATTTCACCTCTTTTGCTGAAGCTGTAAACGCTTGATACAGCCATTTTCGTTCTCGATTTCGTAGCTCAATGTCTTCTCCTGAAAGCGGGTAGGTTACACCAAGCATTTCATTGGCGAATCTTTTTTCTTCTTGAAGGAACTGATAGCCATGGAAAAGTTCATGGATGAGAATCGAATAGAGACTAGCGTAGTCCTTATAGTAACTCACATCAACAATAGCCGTTGGGTAATCCTCAAAGAGAATAAGTGTGCTGCCGACAAATTGTTCTGTCCAATTAAGGGATTTATATGGCTTTTCGTTATAGTTTGGATGATGATAGAGCAGCACATTTTTATCATCATATAGAGCGTAGGCAACCGCTTGAAAATTAGGCCAGTATTCTGCAAGTTCTTGTTCGGTCAATTCGATCGTATTCATCTTTTTTCCCCATTTCTCCAAATTCTAGTTTCATCATATCATTTTTTGAAATGGTATAATTGTAAAAAATCAACAATGAAGGGAAAAAGGAAGACGGGGTCTAATGTTGAGAAGTACCCAATGAGGCGGATTGGAGCATGAACGTTCGAGGAAACCTTGCTGAGTAGTACCCAATAGGGCTGATTGGTGTATGAACGATGAAAAAACCTTGTTGACTAGTATCCAATATTACCGAATGGAAAAAGCTAGAATACTTGCTGCAAGAGAGGAGAAATCTGAATGCTGATGTTAGAAGCAAAGAATATTGTCAAAGTATATGGTGAACTGGCTGGTGAAGGAGCGACAACAGCTCTTGGCGGAGTGAGCTTTCAACTGAACAAAGGGGATTTCATCGCGATTATGGGTCCTTCAGGAAGTGGGAAAACCACTTTGCTTAATATTTTGAGTGGGCTTGACAAGCCAACATCAGGGGAAGTAGTTATTGATAGGAACATCATTAGCTCGTTGAATGGGGAGCAGTTAGCTTTATTTCGCCGCAAGCAACTAGGCTTCGTATTCCAAGATTTTAATCTTTTAGACAGCTTGACTGTGAAGGAAAATATTGTTGTCCCTATGGTGTTGGAAAAGAAAAGCGCAACTGAAATGGAAGAAAGGGTCCATGAGCTTGCATCTTTATTTGATATTGAGGAAATTCTCAATAAATATCCCTATCAAATCTCGGGAGGACAGCAACAACGAACGGCTGTCAGTCGTGCACTCGTTAATCATCCTAGCTTGATTTTTGCTGATGAACCGACAGGGAACCTGGATTCTAAATCTTCAACCGTCATTATGGAATGCTTTGAAAAAATTGTCCAGGAGCTATCAGCTACCGTTCTTCTCGTAACCCATGATGTCTTTGCAGCCAGCTATTGTCGTAAAGTCATTTTTATAAAAGATGGTCTTATCCATTCTTCTATTGATAGGAAGGGGAGCAGAAAAGATTTTTTAAATCAAATTATGGATAACCTTGCAATCCTTGGAGGAAGAACCGATGTCTTTTAAGCAAATGATTTGGAAAATGGCGAAGGCCGAATATAATAAATATCTTTTTTATTTTCTCTGCAATAGCTTTGCTGTTATGTTCTTTTTCATGTTTGCGACCGTCTATTTCAATGAGTCCGTCGTTCAGGTTAAGCAGTCCGAATCGATTCAGTATGTGTTAACGATACCCGGGGTTGCCCTTGTAGTATTTACGATTTTTTTCATTCACTATGCTCATCATATTTTTATCAAGAAGAGAAAAAGTGAATTTAGCTTACTTATGACACTTGGGATGTCGAATCGGGATATATCTAAGCTGCTGCTGTTGGAAAATGCTGTGATTGGGTTGTTTTCTCTTATAGCAGGTTTGCTTGCTGGAATGATTTTTTCGAGACTATTCTTCTCGCTATTAATGAATCAGGTTGGAATTGAAGGTGTTTCGTTTCAAATAATAGGGAGTATGTTCTTGTCAGCAACAGCTGCCTTTTTACTCGTATTTCTCATTGTTGTCGGGAAATCTCTCTTTCTCATTCTTACAAGGGACCCGATTGAAAGTATGAAAAGCGAGCAAATTCGGGAGACACTTACCATGAAAAGCCCTCTCTTTGGGGGAATAGGGGTAGCTATTTTAATCGGCTCGATTATAGGGCTTTATTTTACGTATGGAAATCCAGTTATTGGTGGGGATTACCTAATTTTTTGGGCGATTGCCACGTTTTTAGGATTGTATATTAGTCTTTTGCAGTTCACTAGTTTTATAATTGAGCTCGCGAAAAGGAGCAAGCAATTTTACTATCAACATATCCTTTTTTGGACGAATTTGGATACGAAACTTAAGCAGTTAACCTCCATTTTCATGCTCGTGACGGTCATGATTATGGTGACGATTTTGTACAGTACGATCATCCTATTCTCTTATATGTCCGCAGAAAAAGAGGCAATCGCCCAAAATCCTTTTGATATCGCTTTCGTTGAAGTGGACATTTTGGATACTTCTCTTTTAGTGCAAAAGGAAAATCAATTGCAGGAGCATATCAGTATTCCGTTCTATTCTTATTCGCAAAAAGATACTTATTATGATTGGACGAATACATATACTTTTATATCGGTAGATAATTTTAATAAACTAACGTCACGGAAATTGTCGCTTGAAAATGGAGAGTTCCTATCCTTTATAAATGTGGATCCGGAGCATGCTGATGGCTATGAAAAGAACATTTTGTTTCCGATTGAAAGTGAGAGAAGGAATTTTGAGCTGAAGGATACGATTTTTGATAAGAGGATTAATGACGTGCCCAATCTTGGTGAAATGATTATCGTGAACGGGAATGATTATGCTTCATTAAAGGAGCGATCGGATGGGGAGGAAGCAACTTTGCATCTGGTGAATGTGGAAAATTGGAAAGAATCGGGTCCTTTTGTGAAAAAAATTGAGGAACGACTAAAAACTGGGGCTGACGATCAAGATGTGGTTCAAATAGCTTCAAAGATAGAGGATTACGAGCGTCAAAGGAATTCGAATGGGATCTTATTTTATGTAAGTACCTTTTTAAGTGTCTTATTTTTCTTTGGCTCATTCATTCTATTATACTTGCACCTATTTTCTAGTGTGGAACGAGAGAAGGAAAAATATAGCAAGCTGCGACTTATCGGAATTACGGCACTTGAGATGAAGCGAATCATGACCAAAGAAATCGCGACCATATTTTTTATTCCCACTACGATCGGAACAACATTAGCACTACTATATGTTGTTGCAATGGCAAAGGATATTGGGGGAATCACGAAACATCCAGATATCCTCTTGTACTTTTTCATCGTTGCTGGAGTATATTATGTTATCCAAATAGGGTTTTATCTGTTTGCGAAAAGAAAAATGCTGTCTGAAATGATTCGTTAGACATAGTTTTGAGTACTGAAGCGGAATAGACTAAGAGGTAAATGGGGGCATGAACTTGGATAGAAGGATAGTCGGATACATGATAAGTTCTTTTGGTTTAGGGGTATTAATAAGTGCAATCATTTACCCTATGGGTTATTTGGAATCAGTAGTTGTATTTCATACAATGATTTCTATTGGGTCTTTGTTAATTGTTCTCGGATTATTTATCCGTCACAGAGTGCGTTTCTGAACATGAAAATCGTTGTTGTATTAGTGGTTCAGCTTAATTAAAGAAGGGATTATTAAACAATTCATAGAATAAGATAACGAATTAAAAATTTTTTTTGGGATATTTACAATGGAGGTGCAAAAATGTACGAAATAGTAAAAACCTATAAACAAGCAATTCCTGCAATGCGTTTTATTGGTAATAGGTATGGTAATAAAGATAGGGTTAATGGGGGATTTGGGGCAAAATGGGAAGAATGGTTTGCTGCTGAGCGTTTTAATAAACTTGAGTCATTGGTAACAGATGAATTTATGAATATTTACGAAGATTTCAACACAAATGTTGGCTTGATGCGCTGGAAAGAGGGGGAAGAATTTGAATATTGGATAGGGATGTTTCTCCCAGAAGGTACAGTAGTACCAGAGGGGTACGAGTATATTGATTTTTCAGATTCTAATCTAGGTGTTTGTTGGTTACATGGGACAGAACCAGAAATATATGGTAAGGAAGAGCAATGTGCCGAAAAACTTTCGGAAGAAGGTTTTGAAATAGTAACTGATGAAAAAGGGGCCTGGTGGTTCTTTGAACGATATGGTTGCCCTCGTTTTACTAAACCTGATGAAAGTGGAAAAGTAATTTTAGATATATGTCACTTTGTTAAATAGGTGGATTTTTGTGGTAATGAATTAAATAATAAAATGCTATGCAAAGCACTAAAAGATTTGCTTTCATTATGGATGGAACTCATCTAGTGGTGAGGTTGAATTGTTTCGTGGGCAACGGGGACTATCTGAACGATATATTCAGTTGAAGGGAGGTTGTTTATGGTTTATGTCGCGCTTCTTCGGGGGATTAATGTAGGTGGAAAAAACAAAATTGACATGAAGCTACTTAAGCAGTCGTTTGAAAAAGCCGGGATGAATGATGTGATGACTTACATAAATACAGGTAATATTATTTTTTCACATAATAGCCAAAACAAAACGGAACTATCACGTATTTTGGAAGAGGCGATTCATCATGATTCCGGGTACCAAATTAAAGTAGTCATTCTAAGTATCGATGATGTCAGTAGAATCATTCGCGCTATTCCTGAAACATGGAGAAATGACAAAGACATGAAAAGTGATGTCATGTTTCTATGGGATGAGATTGATGATGAATCTGTACTTGAAAAGTTGGTCATCAAACCAGATATCGAGACGGTGAAATATGTCCCGGGTGCGATTCTTTGGTCCGTTAACAAGAAAAATGTAACCAAAAGCGGAATGACAAAGATTATTGGAACCAAAATATACAAACAGGTTACCGTAAGAAATGTCAACACCGCTCGTAAAATTTATGAACTCATGCAAGCACAACGAGTTTAGTTCATAGGGACCAAATTCGTTGTTTCCATGATAAGGAGGAGGTCCTCATACAAGTACTTTTCTGGCCCTTTATGATTCTTTCAGTCGTTTTGGCGATTTATTCGCTTAATTCGAAGAAACCTTTATTTTTAGTGATAGCCTCTGTTTTAATTTTGCCTTTATCATTGTATCTGGCAGCAACGCCACGGTTTGAAATATGGGGACTCATCTTCCCTCTATTTTATGTTGGAGCCGCCTGGTATTTGAAGCAACGAAAAATATGGCTATCTGTAGTACTAGTAATTCCTAATTTTTTATTGATTGGTTGGCTAGGATTTGCAGTATTGACCCAATAGATCTGGACATTATTTAAAGCAGCTAAACTCCCAGTTTCGAGTTTGCTGCTTTTTTTAAAAGGTCCAGTATTTTTTTACTTAGATGTTCTTCCGATTCATCTTCTATATATATACAGTACTCAGCGTTTTGCACATAGCTGTAAATAATTTGTGCCTCGTCTATTTCGTTCTTTTGGATTTCGTTAGAGGAGGTTATGATTTCATGCTTGAGAGGGATCAAGATATCTGCCTTTAACTGTGTACATAAGTTCTTTAAACTGGACATTTTCCATTCGTATTTTTTCCGGAAAAGAACTCTGTCACCTTCCATAAGGAATAATTTGAAAAAGCGATCATCGAGTGGTTCAATGACAAGAAGCTTTTTATTTTCTTTTGCAAATTGGAGCACTTTTTCTTTGTAATGAACTGTATGAAGCGTATCTAAGTAGTCTCTGTACTTGGCAGCTGTCTCAAAATCTAAGCTTTCCGAAGCATCGTTCATTTTTTTCTCCATTTCATCGAATAAACTATCGTCATTCCCGCTTAAAAAGTTGATAATTTGGTTAAGGCTAGAATGATATTTTCTCTTCACCTCTTCCCCGCCCAAACAAATTCCCATGCACAATCCAAGGGAATAATTCAAGCATGCTTTTTGCTGATTTGCTTGCGCAGAGCAGTCGATTTGGAAAAATTCCTTAAGGCCTTGAACGGCTGTTTCGATTCTGTTTCGATTCGGAAAAGGTCCGAAATATTGATGCTCATTGTTTCCGGTGCTGTTGACAATTTTTATACTCGGATATTCTTCTGTGACGTGAACCGAAATATAGCAGTAGACCTGTGGGTTCTTCATCATTCGATTAAAAATTGGTTGTAGTTGTTTAATCAATTGGCACTCAAGCAGCAAGGCTTCAAATTCTGTATCCGTTTTAATAATGTCGAAGCTGCGAATATTTTTAACTAGCTTCTCCACCTTTTTAGAATGCTTGCTAGAGGTCTGGAAATAAGATTGGATGCGACTCTTCAGATTTTTCGATTTTCCAACATAAATAATCGCATCAAAGGAATCCTTCATTAAATAGACCCCAGGGGAAGATGGGAGTTGTCTGGCTTTGTTTTTGAGTGTCATTAAGGTTCCTCCCTTGTGGTTTGATTCCATTTTATCAAGAAATTTAGCGTTGTACACTCCTCACTTACTATAAGAAAAAATAGAAACCTACCTATTTCTACCAATCTTTTTGCTATAATAGAATAAATCATTTAACAGATAGGGTGTGTAACTACATGACAAAAATTGCGATTATTTCGGATATTCATGGAAATAAAACAGCTTTAGAAGCGGTATTTAACGATATTCGTAAAAGAGAAATTGAAAGAATTTTTTGTTTGGGGGATTTAATTGGTAAGGGCCCGCAGAGCTCAGTAAAGATTCTTGTAATAGAATAGGGAGATGGATCAATAGTCATTAATATAGATCTGATATTTGGAGGAGTCAATGATACTAGAATTGCATAATCTTGAGTTTTGGAAGTGTAGAAGCTTATTAAGTGAACAAGGCAATTAGAGGCTAAAGCCGTAGTGGAAGGGATTAATCCTGGAAGAATATTTGTTGATGAGCCTGTTTCACCTAGCACAGGAATGATTTGGCTTGGGAATAATGACGGATTCATATTTTTTGGAAATGAGGAAAATGAGAAGTTCAATAGTGAAATAAACCAGTTCATTGATGAAGTTATCATCCCAGAGGCACAAAAAGTAAATTTGAAATGGTTTGAAGGACTGGGTAACCATGAGAAATGGAACAAGACGATTGAAGGTGTATTTGAAGAAAGAAAGCTGGGGAGTTGGAATCAAAGGGTTTACACATTACAGGTAGCGGATTATCAAGGGAACCGTGAGCCGATGCTTGAAAAGGGCTATGAAATTGTGAAAATCACGGGCAATCTACTTATGAATCATAACTCTATTAGGAATTTTGAATTTTTGCAGTCCAAAATATTGGAATTCTGGTCTTCACCTGAGGAATTTTTAGACGTGGGAATTGGATATTGTGTTCTCTACAAAAATGAAATTGTTTGCATCTGTTTTTCAGGCTTTGTTGTGGAGAATGTGCATTGTATTGATATCGAAACTGTCGAAGCTCATCGGGGCAAGAATTTAGCTCGAAAAATCACGCACAGTTTTGTAAAAGAATGTTTAGCGAATAATATGGTCCCCTATTGGGATTGTATGGAAATGAACAAAGCTTCCATTGCTGTAGCTGAGAATGTAGGATTCAGAAATGTATTCAATTATGTGGGGTATGAATTTTTGCTTGGTTAATTAAAGGATTTGAACAATAACCTCTAGGGGAGATGAGTTTGAGTAGGATTCAATTTGTACGTAATGAAGAAAAAAAGTATCATGATTTCTGCTATGAGAACTATCAGTTCTTTGAAAAAATGGGACGTTATTCAAAACATCGTGAAGCCCTTAGAATTTGAAATTATCAGGGATCAGAAAGCTGTTCTTATGAGGACAAATGCGATCACCTATGTTGTCAAAAAAAGATAGAGTCGTTTACAAAAGGGGAGTATTGCTAGTGAATGAGGAAATAAAAATTAGAAATGCGAACAAAGAAGACATTCCACAGCTGTTAAATTTGATGCATTTGTATATTGTCGATTTTTATAAACGGCCGGAGCCCGATAAAGAATCACTCCAAGCATTGATTGCCGACTTAATAGATAATCAAACACTAGGGCTTCAGTTTGTTGCTGTGAAAGCTGGTGAACTATTAGGATTTGCTACCCTCTATTTTTCGATGAGCACTTTACAGGTAAAAAAGACAGCCATTTTGAATGATCTTTTTGTATTGGATTCGGCTAGAGGACAACAATTAGGGGAGCAATTATTTCAAGCCTGTCTATTTTATATCAGAGAAAATGACTTTGCCTATATGACCTGGGAAACGGCAAAGGATAATGTCATTGCTCAATCTCTATACAAGAAGATGGGTGGGCAATTGTCTGAATGGTTGACTTATGAAATGAAGTAAAGAGGATTACCGTGAAGTGGGTTTGGGGAAATTTTTGCGTGAAAAATGAAGGATTTATAGGGCTTTAACGAAGTATATTCTTGTTATAGAGGTGGTTCCTATGTTACATTTTTTTGAATATAACTGGCAGGTACGTGATGAATGGCTAGACTGGTGTCATCAGCTACCTGTAGAAGAACTAGTGAAGGAGCGGACAGGTGGAGTAGGGAGTATTTTGTATACTCTTTTTCATATTATTGACATCGAATATAGTTGGATTCGAGGGATTCAGGACAAGGAAGATATTATGGTCGACTTTGAGAATTATGCTACACTTGAGAAAGTGACGGCTCTTTCGAATCAATTCCGAACAGAAATTAAAGAATTTCTGTATAAAGACCTGGCTAGTTTTGAGGATAAAATCGTAACGGTTCCTTGGGATGAACAACCGTACATGAAGTCTGAAATCCTCCGCCATATCATTGCCCACGAAATTCATCATATTGGTCAATTGTCCGTTTGGGCAAGGGAACTCGATATCCAACCTGTTTCGGCTAATTTTGTTGGGAGAAAAATATTGGTTTGAGCAACGATTGTGTCAGGCTTTCCTGAAGAGGGAGGAAGTGTTATCGAAGATTTTGAGGGGAATTTGATTGAGCTAACATTATAAAAAAATAAGACTTGATTGAGGAAAATGCTTATGAAGATGGATGCACCAAGGATTTCTAGAGAATTGCCACGAAAAGGATTCAAAGAGATATTTTATGAAGAGGATTTTTCCCTTGAAACCTGTGAAGTAGTGGATTCGGTTTTTGATAATGAAGTGATCGATAAGCTTCGATTATATGATGTAGTGTTAAAAGATTGTAGCTTTGTCCATACTGATTTCGGTCAAGTTGATCTGACAGATGTGATTTTTGATGGCTGTAATTTATCCAATACGGTGCTAAGAAAATCCTCTATCCACCGAGTTGTTTTTCGAAATTGTAAATTGGTCGGTGTCGACTTTTCGGAGTCTTATTTTGGAAATGTGGGTATCGAGGATTCTGTGTTAAATTTAGCGGCATTTGGTGAGTCAAAGCTAGAAAAAGTTATCTTTAAGAATACTGCATTAAAAGGTACCGATTTTTTTAACTGTAAATTGAAAAATGTCGAATTTCAAGAATGTTTATTGGATGGAGCGAACTTTAGTGAAACTTCTTTAAAGGGGATTGACATAAGAACCTCAACATTCGATGAGCTCTTGGTCGACTTGAAGGATTTAAGAGGATGCAAGGTATCAAGCTATCAGGCGATTCAGTTTGCCAGTTTGATGGGATTAGTTATTAAGGATTGAAATAGATGGCTTTTTTTAGGGTGTTGGGCAAAAGAATTTTATCATTTTAATGGGAGGGTGATTTCTATTCGGACGAAAGCTCAAAATCCATTTTTGTATTTTTTTGTAGAGCCGAACATCGTGTTTGTATTGAAACTAGAGAGCGATCATTATGCCACTTTCACAACGATAAGCGAATGTGGAGAGTGGTTGACCTATGAACTGAATGATGGAGAGGAATTCGATTCTTTTCACCATGAGGAGCATGCTCCCCTTGAAGGGAGAGGGTATTTCCTCGCTCAAGATCATGTCAACATCGTGGTTGAAGAAATAAATAATCAAATTCAGCTCCGCCGGCGGCAATTACGGAAAAGAGGGAAGGACTCCATATCTCCGATACATCTCGTATGTACTGAGTCTGCGGCGGGCTCTTTAAAGGTGGGGCTTCCGAGACCAAAAGAAGTGATTGGATTCCCTGATTTCTTTTCCATTGGTCCCTTATGGAAGCTACTTGAAAAAATGGGGCAAGACTACCGTAACGAGTGGCTGTATGAAAATATAAATCTCATGCAGGATGAATATGATTACATAAACAAGTTTACTAATGCTTTGCGAGAAATAGAGGATTTATCTGATAAGCCACCTATTTATTTGTGGGTGGGGAATAATGCCGATGAACAAACAGGACTGCGTTTTTTCCTCTATTTGCTACGGAACAAACCAAATGATATTTTCATTATAAATTCAACTGAACAATCTTTATCAGACGAAACAAATCCGGTATTTTCAACCGGGCAACTAAATCCTGAGCAGGCAAAGGAGATTTTTGTAAAAAGTAAGTCGTTAGAGCCATTAACCGCTGCTGAACGAGTTCAAATGGAGAGAGAATGGGAAGCTTTAGAAGAAACGAAGGAAGTTTTACGAATCTGGGAAAATGAGAAAATAGTCGGGGTAAGCGATGATTATTTTGATCCTCTGCTTATGAGCGTAATTGATAGGCTTCACGCGAAACAAGAAACAAAGGATTTTATCAGGGCGGGAGAAGTAATCGGTGAAATTCTTGAACAATCAAATTTGTTTGTGAATATCTTTTACTTGGAATATCGGCTACGTGCTCTTATTTATGGTGGAGCTCTTGAACTCAAGGGAATTCCAAAATCCATGAGGCATTATTGGGTAAAAATGCGATAGAGGGTATGACATAGGAAGAATGATTTCCCTCAAGCCAAGAAAGTGACAGGATCGGTCATCAAACCGAAAAGAAAAAGCTCGTTAGAACAGAAAGCTCAAAAGCAAAAGACAATCTTGATGATTAAGGACCATTTGCACGAATGTTTATTTCCTTTTTTGTAGAGTTATAATATAATGAAATCAACATAATCTAAAAAAGACAGCAGGTGTTGCTGCACCCGCTGCCAAATACAATAGTCGCCACTCAAAGAAGCGGCCGGCTCCAATTGGCAAACGAAATAGACCAATCCCTATGCACTTGCTAGGCTCAAGGGAGGTCTATTTCTTTTTGTCATGAGACAACAATGCGAGAATAAGCATCCCGAACGTCAGCATTAACATCATCGCTTCGTATGTCGTCACCGCATCACCCCCTTTCAAGCGGGAGTGAGCCAGACCACCCTTGAGTGAACCGATCCTATTGTATAAGGAATATTATACCATGGACAAATAATAGAAGGGTACAGGTAACAATCCCTAACCTTCTCCCACGGAAAAAATAAAACCGGCCTTTTGCCCTATATCTCATCTAGGGATACAACTTCACCACTTACCGCATGGACCCCATCATGACAATCTAATTTTCCACATAAAACAAAGCGCTCTTCTTCGGTATCGTAGACATAGACGGGTTTTAGCGTAAGAAATGGCTTGAGTTTTGCAAAAGCTTCTTCATTCTGGATCTTAACTTCTCCAGCACTAGTAAAATCATGCAGCATTTCAAGCATCATTTCATTGTCGATATAGTTTACGGCTTTGAACGCTTGATCCAAAAATACAATTAGCTTTCGCTGAAAGACTTTATGATCTGTCTGTTGACGTCTTAAGGTAGCGTGAATATAGCACTTCTCTCGATGTAATGTTTTTAAGATCCATTTTCCCGAATCCTCAGGGTAGACCCGTTGCAAAAAGTGGATTACTTCAGCAATGGCCTGCTCCTGATCGTGAGGAGAAATCGGTTCTAAATCGGGGTGAGGCTCGAGGGAAAAGGCCTGTTCAGAAGAAATGTCCTCATGAAATTTGATTTCCATTCTTTCAAAAGGCTGGTTACTCTTCGTTTCCCAATAGAGTGGCTTCTCTATTTTCACAAAGGCCTGCTCAATTGGAAACACTTCAAATGGAATGGTCTTCCCAAGGTCATTCCGAATATAGATCTCCTCTAGTGCATAAATTGGGATCAATTGCTTCTTTTCGTAGGAAGGAAAATCAATCCGCTTTACTTGTTCAGCAGCAATTTCCTCAACATCGTTTAAGCTAAGCGTGAATTCTTCCATGTTAAAAAGCTGTGCAGAAGGGAAGCTTCCAAATACACTATAGAAAATGAGTCTTCCTTCATCGTCAAATTTAATCTCTATGTAGCCAGAAGGAGAAACTGGTACCCCATGATAGCATTCCTGAAAGCGATATTCTCCTGTCTTCTCTTCAACCAGCCGGAATTGAGCTCCGTTCTTCAGCCCTGTTTCTTGCTCAATCCAATTCACCACTTGCCCTAGACCGACATTGGAAAACGTCAAGCTATCAGCATAGGATTTCCCATCAACAAAAATAATGCTCTCAAACTTTCGATTGTCAATTCGTAATTCAACGACTGCTGTCCCCACTGGGTTAAGATCTTCATCAAATTCAGTTACATTTTTAGGGAACCATTCCATGCTTAATGTATAAATGGTTTCGTTCTGGAAGTTTACCTTCCGATAGAGTTTATGTCGCTGTAAGATGTAGTTTTCTAGCCCAAGCTTTATGTAGGTATAGTCAATTAACTCTTGGATTCTTCCATCCAATGCTTTCACCTCCTACCTTATTTTACCACGATCTGAAACTCTGCAGGTGTTTGTACCGTAAAGTATAATAGAGGAAAACGGAAGGGGAGTCATGCGATGGAAGAGATGCAAAAGCATTATTCCGAGAAAAAATTTTGGGCAAAATTGAAGAGATTTGCTGTTAAAGCTGGGCATTCGGTTGTGTATACAGCACTGTTACTCTTTTATACACTGCAAAAGCCAGAACTGCCAACAAAGGCCAAAGTGACCATATTGGCTGCCTTAGGCTATTTCATTTTCCCTTTTGATTTGATTCCAGATATTGCGGCTGGGGTCGGTTTCACAGATGATCTTGGTGCTTTAGGAGTCGCTTTATTCCAAGTGGCTGTTCATGTTGATGAAGAGGTGAAGGGAAAGGCAAGAGAGAAACTAGCAGATTGGTTCGGGGAGGATGTCGATACTTCAGAAGTGGATAAAAAGTTGTAGAGATTTAAGCTCTATCATGAACCGAGCAAAAAATACCGAAGGAGATGCTGTCACTTCCTTCGGTATTTTCAGCATGAACGTAATTTTATCACTCATGGCTTTTCAAATATTCTAAAAGATTTTTAAAATAAAAGGTAATATAGACGGCACCTTGATCATCAAACAAGACAAAGCCCTGACCAATAAAATGCCACCCTCCACTAACTGGTTCGAAGTAAACCTTGTTTATTCTTGAAAGAATTTCTTCTCGAACCAGATCGTTCATTTGAGCAAAAAAGTGTTCATCCCCGACCGCAACTAGGTTATATTGATTTGGTTTTTTTGAAAACCATTTTTCCTGTAATAGTTCCTCAGGCGGATCTGATATGATTTCCATCGAATGAACTTCCGTTTGGAAGGGGTCTGTCAAATGGTTAAAGGTGACTTTTGCTTGTATTTCTTGACCAATCTTTAATTCCTCAATCTTTTCATAATAAAATTTCCTCCAAGATAAATCTAAGATCTTCTTTTCCCGATCAATTTCAAAAACGATCCCACCTAATGTTTCAGTCAATGGCTGGAATTTCTTTTCAAAGAATTGAAGCAACTCCTTGTCATCGTTGGTTTGAATGACTACCTTTTCATCATCAAACAGGAGGTAAGTTGGTGCGGCCGTAATATTGAGTTCCGGATAATTTTTCTGAACAGATTGGAGATCATCGGTTCCCGTCCATTTTGAGATAGAAATCGAAGGAGTGCCGATGGGTGTTCCTGCAAACGGATCATAAAAGCCCATTTCATCATATACATAAAAAAAAGAAAATGATTGATCGTCATCACTAAGTAAGCTTTGATAGGAAACCACCTGTGTTCTTTCCAAGGGAACATAAAATGTTGCTTGTTTCTTTCCTTCCCATTTTCCTTGAATAGTGAGTGTTAAAGGGCCAGGATCATTCGGAATTCGAATAAGTTTATTTTTTTCGTGCTTCCCTTGAAATAATGGCATATCCATTTGGTACTTTTCATCCCAGAAGGAGACGGTAATAGAGGTTGGCTGTTCCCCCGGGAATCTTATTGAAAGATGTTCAAGAGGATTGATGGAGGTTGTACGGGTATTTTGTAAAATCTCATCCTTTTCTTTATCATTCATTAGCTTATCGTTCCATTGAAACATGCCCAGTGTGACTGTAGCTTCAACATCGCCAACTATAATGATTGGAATCGGTGGTTGTTCTTCCTTATGTGATTTATAAAGGTCAAGACTGATCATGAAGGATATTCCAAGAAATATTCCTATCCCCCAAAGCCATTTCTTCTTCATCTGAGTCACCTATTCTATGATTCTATTTCTACTAAATATATCACAAAAAAGGGAATGCTAGGAGATGAGAAAGATGGATGAACGGGACTTGGTAGGATTCGAACCTACAAAACACTCAGGCAGTTGTCCGATGACATCGCTGGTCGCTCTATCCGTTTGAGCTACAAGTCCCTTGAATTTAGTATGAGTATTGAGAAGAATTATATGCCAAATTTTTGAAGGCAATCGAAAATAAATATTCATATGGGAATTGTGCAACTTATAGAAGAGGAGGTGTCAGAATGCCCAGAGGTAAAGAGCTTGAGCAGCTCCCAATGTCAAATACTGCGCCAAGTATCGGCAGGAATCCATCAAAGTTCGATCGGGAAGTCCTTGCAAGCAATGTCGGTGGAGAGCAGCCAATGCCAAGTAAAGTGGAAAAGGAAGGGAAGTAATCCCTTCTTTTTTATAGGCTATTGCTCGGTTTAATGAGTTCCGCCATCTCATTTTTTGTTGAGTTTACTAAAGTAGAGACCAGCTGTTGCCTCAATAATCTCTACACCTTTTCTCTCACAAAGTGTTCTTAATATTTCTCCAATATCCTTTTTAACTATAAAAAAATCCCTGCCGAGGGGGAATTTCGGCAGGGTAAGGGAGAGGATCTAAACCTAGCTCTATAATTAAATTACCCAAATTCGTAGCGGATTAAACTTTTTTATTTCTTCCTGTTTTCGTTTTTCGCTCACCAAATGTTTGATTCATCATTTGATGTCCAAAGACAGCGATACCAGCGGCAATTACTCCATTTGTTAGAGCATCTAAGGAAAAACCGAATGTAAAAATCCCAGTCCCTACAGACAGAAATAGAAGAATCCAAATAATGGTCCAATCTGGAATTCGGGGAGTATACTTTAGCGCAAATCCGATTACCCACAGGGCAGGTACAAGTACATAATAATTTCCATTTAAAAAATTTAACAGCTCCATACTCTTCAAGCCTCCTTATATTGAGGAATGTTTTTAATATAAGGTATGAAAAACGAAAAAAAGTGCTTGTTCGACCGTCATAAGAAAAAGAAATTTTACTTTTATTACGGCTCTATCACTTCCATTCGCATTTAGTGTCCGCCTGAGATGGACATTTTAAAGGAAATGTCCACCGGCGGTACCAGGTACCAAATTAAGGTACCAAATTAAAAAGGTACTAAACTGAAAATGCCATGTCCTTTTGTCTTTCTTTTTTGTATGTAGAGGGTGAAGGGAGGTGAGGGATGATGGCAGAGGCAATGATTATGGATTCAAGACTTCGTCTATTGTTTGAGACAGGCTTGAATGACAAAGGTGAACCGATTTACAAAACAAAAACGTATAGCAACATTCGAAAGAATGCAACGGCTGAGCAGCTTTCTCAGGCGGCTAAAGCTTTGGGAGAGTTAACAGAGTACCCTTTAGCAGGCGTAGAACGAACTGACAATTTTGAGATTGTTGGTTAAGAATCATCAATAAATACTAGGAGGTGAAAAGAATGATGAAGACCTTGGAACTTCAGTTTGTTACGGATTCAAATCAAGCCACCAATATTTCGCTTGATGCTCCTAAGGAGCCGGTCGATCCGGTAGCGGTAAAATCAGCAATGGAAGCCATTATCGTTTCAAATGCTTTCTATAGTACAAAAGGGAAGCTAGTTGCGGTTAAAGGTGCGAGGGTAATTGAGCGTAATGTAACAGAATACGAGATTTAAGGAATGAAGGGGGCCAGAGATTTCTAGATTCTGGCTCCCTTTGGCCTATAAGAAGGAAGGAGGGTTAAAAATGGAACAATGGATTCCTCTAATCAGTGAGGTAGGCTTTCCAATTGTCGTGACACTCTATTTGCTTTATCGCATAGAAGCAAAGCTAGATGTAGTCGTTCAATCCATTCAAAGTCTACCCGAAAGATTAAAGGAGTAGTTTCTTATAATCAATTCATAGTCAGTGATTGATTTTAAGAAAAATATTAAGTATTCGAGAGGATTATACACCATTCGACAGAAAGAAACATTGATATATAGGCATTTGTCGGGCTTTTTATATTGACGGAATAGACTGACAACGGTATACTAAAAACAGCCGTTCTGCACGTGTTAGATTTTTGCAAGACACTTGTTCCAACATGTTTCAAAAGAAAAAGTTTGGATGGGGTATGTAAGCAGATGCAATACGTTGTAAATGGTGAATATCGCACAGGGCAATGGTGCAATAGGAGGATTTTTTTCAATGAAAAACGGTAAAGTAAAATGGTTTAACGCAGAAAAAGGTTTCGGATTTATCGAGTCTGAAGATGGAAATGATGTATTTGTACACTACTCTGCAATCCAAACTGAAGGCTTCAAAACTTTAGAAGAAGGTCAAGAAGTTTCCTTTGAAGTAGTAGAAGGAGCTCGTGGGCCACAAGCATCTAACGTAGTAAAACTATAATATTAAATGTGCTAAAACAGCTCAACCAAATTGGTTGGGCTGTTTTTTAGATCCGAAAGAATGAATTTTTACTGACTTTGAAAATATTTCCCTACCGATTATTGTACCCACCCTTATCTTAACAGACTGTTATAATGGGAGTATGAGAGACAAAACGAGAGGTGATAGGGTTGAAGTTTATTCATACAGCTGATTGGCATCTAGGAAAGCTTGTACATGGAATTTATATGACGGACGATCAGCGCTTCGTACTAAATCAATTCGTAGAATTAATTGAAAAAGAAAAGCCAGACGCAGTCGTAATTGCAGGGGATCTCTATGATCGCTCTGTCCCACCGATTGAAGCGGTGAATCTATTAGATGAGATTCTATTTAAAATAAACGTAGAATTAAAAACACCGATTGTGGCTATTGCTGGAAATCATGATAGTGCCGAGCGACTTTCCTTTGGGAGCTCCTGGTATAAAAATAGCCATTTCTATTTAACAGGGAAGCCACACAACCAGTTTCATCCCGTCCATATTAACGGAGTTAACTTCTACCTTGTTCCGTATGCAGAACCGGGAATCGTACGTGCTCTACTAGACGATGACACAATTCATTCGCATCAAGACGCCATGAAGGCCGTGATTAGTAAAATCGAAGAGAACTTGAATCCGAATGAAGCCAATGTGTTTGTAGGACATGCCTTCGTATTGGGAGGGAGTACATCTGAGTCGGAAAGAACCTTGTCAGTTGGTGGCTCAGGCTGTGTTAGTCATGACCTCTTTGCCCCTTTTTCCTATACGGCACTAGGACATCTTCACAGTCCAGATGCAATCAAGCACGACAAGATTTTTTATTCTGGCTCTCTTTTAAAATATTCCTTTTCAGAGGCGAAGCAAAGAAAATCGGTTTCAATTGTCGAGATGGAGGACAATGGTGCCTTCTCCGTACGCTATGTGTCGCTCAAACCCAAGCAGGATATGCGCGAGCTAGAAGGACACTTAGAAGAGCTTCTAGACCCGAGTTTTTACGAAAAAGAGAAGCTTGATGATTATCTAAAAATCACTTTGCATGATGAAGGTGCTCTGATTGACCCGATCAATAAATTACGCCAGGTCTATCCTAATGTTCTTCATTTAGACAGGAAGGTCAAGCTTACGGATATGAAAAAAATACAGGGCTTTACATCGATAAGAGAAGAAAAAAAATCAGAAATCGATCTATTTGCCCAATTTTATCAGGAGATGACAACGGCCGAATTTTCCGAGGATAAAAAAGCTGTCATGTCAGAAGTGATTCAGAATGTGCTTGTTGAGGAGGGAGCGAAATGAGGCCGCTTAAGCTAACTATGCAGGCATTCGGACCCTACGCAAAAACAGAGACAATCGATTTTACGGAGCTTGGTAATCGAACGATGTTCGTCATTTCAGGTAAGACGGGATCAGGAAAGACAACGATTTTTGATGGAATTAGCTATGCCATCTATGGGAAGGCGAGTGGCGAGGATAGGAATGGGCCGGAGCTGAGAAGTCAGTTTGCAAGTGAGGATCTCCCAACGGAAGTGTCGCTACATTTTACCTTGCGTGGAAAAAACTACTTTATTCGACGCTCGCCTCAGCAGGAGAAGAAAAAGGAGAGAGGCGAGGGGTTCCGTACGATAGGGGCCACAGCCGAACTTTATCAACTTGATGAACATGGGGAAATGCAGCTTCTAGGTGCGAATGTGCGAGATGTTGATGAACGTATTAAAGAGATCATGCTCATTGACAGCAATCAGTTTCGTCAAATCCTCATGATTCCACAGGGAGAATTTCGGAAACTGTTAACTTCTGATAGCAAGGAAAAGGAATTAATCCTCCAACGTTTGTTTCATACGGAATTATATAAGCGGATCGAAGAAAAGCTGAAGGAGGAGGCAACCTCTTTAAAAAAGGCGGTGGAAAAGCAAGAAGAGGATCGAAATCAGCTTATTCGCAAAATCAGTGCTCTTTATAATCAGGATTTGCATGGCTATTTAGAGACAGGCAGTGTGAACGATGTGGTTATTTTTCCATTGCTTGAGGATGAAATAGAAAAGATGAAAGAGCATTTAGAGATCCTTAGCCGAGAAGTAAAGATGAAAGAGAAGGACAAGGAAGCCCTTGCGAAAAAGCTTCATGACGCGGAAAGCATCGTAAAGCAAATGAGAACAAGGGATGAACTAGGTGCAAGAATAGCCGAACTAGAAGGACAAAAGGACCTTTTTGAACGGAAAGAAAAAGATATTGCTTTGGCTCACCAAGCAGCAATTTTGGCCAAGCAGGAGGAGCTATGCCAGCGCCTAAGCCGTGAGAAAAACTCATTACTGCAAGACCTGGAGATTCGAAAACAACGAGTTGAGAACATTCAACTCCTTTTACAAAAAAGGGAAGAAGCATGGCTACGGGAGCAGGGACGTGAAGGGGAGAGAAAACAAGCACAGGAAGCCCTCCATTCCCTTCAGCAAATGAAAGAGGATGTGAAGTCCTTTGCCTTACTTGAAAAAGAAGTCCTTACCCTTGAACAGGAGCTTCTCGGATTTAAAGGTCAGCACAAGCTTGCAGAGGAAAACCTTCAAATGGCTGAGGAACGTTTGAAGACTCTTCAAGATGAAAAAGAAGCACTCCAAAAAACGGATCTGCTTTTATTAGAGAATGAACGACAGTTTGAAAAGCAAGAAAACGAAATGACTCTCCTCCTAAAATATGAGGCACAAGCTTTGAAATATCAGGAAAATATTGAGCTCTTGGCTAGAAAAAGAGGTCAATTCGGACAAGCCAAGCAGCGCCTTGAAGATGCTAAGAAATTAATCGAAGAACTCGAGCATCGATGGCTGCATGGTCAGGCGGCGAATCTTGCGAGTAAGCTTCGTGATGGAGAGGCGTGTCCAGTCTGTGGTTCAGAGCATCATCCACAGCCTGCTGCTGCCATTGGTGTGCAATTACCCGACGAGAAGGAACTGGAGGCAGCAAAAGCTCAAGTGGCAGAGCTTGAGCGTGAGAGAATGGATGCAGAATCTGCTTTCTTAGAGGTTCAGTCCCGAGTTGGAATGATGGGAGAAACGATCAAGGAGCTCCATTCTGAAATCTTAAAGATAAGGGATGATTTTTCAGAGGAAAAACTAGAACCATTGAAAAATCATTTGCTAGATATGAAAAGGAAATTGCAAAAAGAGCAATCGAAGCTTAAGGAGGACCAATTAAAGCTTCAAAAAATGGCCGACGTCATTCAATCACAAGAGGAAAAGAAGAAAGACTATCAAAATAAAGTAGAAAAGCTTACGAAAGCCATCAACCAAACTTCAATTGCCTTTGCTGAGAAAAATACAAACTTCAACGGGATGAAGGCTCGTATTCCTGAGGATTTGCGTTCCATTCAGGCTTTTGAACAAAAATGGAACGAAGCCGTCCGTAAACAGGAGATGCTCCAAAAGCAATTTGAGAGGGCCCAGTCGGAATTTCTTGAAACAAAGGAGCAACTTACATCTGAGGAGGCAGGGTTTGTAACGGTAAAACAGCATGCTGCTGATAAAGAAACCGAATTGAATCAGGAGAGAGCCATTTTCTTGAATCAGATGAGAGAGCAAGGCTTCAACACCTACAAGGAATATGAAGCGGCCAAAAGGACGGAGGCACAAATCCAACAGCTGGAACGAGAGATTCGCGAATATCGGGAGAACCTCCGCTCTGTTACAGACCGCTACCAGGATTTATACGAAATGCTGAAAGATGTGGCTGTACCTGATTTGGAGGGGCTAGCGCTAGATCTTAAAGAGATTCAAGATCAAATAGCAGAGCTTAATCAAACATACACCGATCTTCTTATCAAGAAACGTGATAATGAGAACATTCGGGATGGAATTGTACGAATAAATGAAGATTTGAAGGTAAATGAAGAAAGATATAAGCTCGTTGGCGAGCTATATGATATTTCTCGTGGACAAAATCAGTTGAAAATAACCTTTGAACGCTATGTGCTAGCAGCATTCCTTGATGATATTCTCCACGAAGCGAATATGCGCTTATTAAAGATGACCAGCGGTCGCTACCAAATGATTCGTAAAACCGACCGGGCGAAAGGAAATGCACAAAGCGGCCTCGAACTTCTCGTCTTTGATCAGTACACCGGACAGGAAAGACATGTGAAAACTCTGTCTGGTGGGGAAAGCTTTAAGGCGGCGCTATCATTGGCGTTAGGACTTGCCGATGTTGTGCAAAACTACGCCGGCGGAGTTTCCCTCGAAACCATGTTTATTGACGAAGGTTTTGGTACGCTTGATCCTGAATCATTGGACCAAGCGATTGAAGCGTTGATCGATATCCAAAGCAGCGGTCGTCTAGTCGGGATTATTTCCCACGTGCCAGAATTACGGGAAAGAATTGATGCCCGACTTGAAGTGACAGCAACACAGACAGGTAGTACAACGGAGTTTTATTTCTTGAGTTAAATGAAGAGAGTTTATCATGAAAATGAGCCAAATTTGTTAGCCTGCAGAATTTTTCTGCAGGTATTTTTTTGTTTTTATGCTTAGAAGATGCTGTGCATTAAGATTGACTCTATTCAAAATCAGGATATTTGCGCAAGTTTTGATTTATTTGCGAAATTGTGGATATATTTGCGATAATAAGTTTATATTTGCGAAAAATCCATTTTATTTGCGAAACACCAATTTGCTGAGAAAGAGGGATGTGGATTGGATACTCTTTTTGGCCACCATTATGAGCTTTTCCCTTTCAAGCTTTTCTCCATTTCACACCTATTGATGCTTGGTGTTTTTGTTGGAGTCAGTGCCTTCTTGGCCATCTATCGTACAAAGCTTGCTAAATATGAGTTAGGACTTAGAATCTTTCTTTGCAGCGGATTGTTTGTGCTGGAATCACTGTACCATTACTGGCTATACAAGGACGGCTACTGGGATATTTCATTTGCTTTAACACTTCAGCTCTGTTCGATTAGCTTACTTCTTTGTTTACTTCTCCTTCTGACAAATTCTAAATTACTTTTTCAAATCGTCTATTTTCTTGGAATTGCAGGAGCATCACAAGCACTAATTACGCCTGAATTATTTTTTGGCTTTCCTCATTTTCGCTTTTTTCAATTCTTTATTACCCACATTCTTATAATCTGGGTAGCCCTGTTTTATGTGTTTGTAAAAGGTTATAAGATTACAAGAAAAGGGATGTGGCAAGCCTTTGGATTTCTTAATATTGCTGCTTTCACAGCGTTCTTTGTCAACAGATTAACCGGTGGAAATTATATGTTTTTGTCACAAAAGCCTTCAAATCCGTCACTACTAGATTACTTAGGTCCTTACCCGTTTTATATACTTGTATTAGAAGGCATTGCGCTGGTGTTGTTTATCATTTTGTACCTTCCATGGAAAAAAAGGAGTTGAACATGTTTGCGGAAAATGGGAAAAGTCGGGGTAAGCTAACACCGAAGTGATTGGGTAGACCAGATATGGACGGGGTCATCACTATCTATTTACTTCTTTAAAAGTAATAGCGATGACTCGCTCCGTTTTCTTATCAAATTCAATGTTCACTAGTACTCCAAACTCCCTTTCTCCCTCTCTTAGCCAAAGCTTAAATTTTTCCATCGTGGTATTAATTTCGCTCATTCGACCAATATGCTTATAGTCAATGATGTCGGCCTTCGGGTATTTCTCTTTCGTTTTCTCCATCGCCAGCCTGCCCCATTTCGCATACAATGGCTCCGCGGTCACAATCGGTTTTTCATGAATAGAGGAAATTGAATATACAGTTAAGAGTATGATACATAAGAAGATTTTTTTCATAGGCTCCTCCTTTTAAGTTAGGTTTTTCTAATTAACGCAACTCTATGCAAAAAAACAGGGATCTATAGGTCATAAACAGAAGATTTACATATAGTTCTAAAGAGGAGGTATACCATGCTAGAGATACAAGAAATCAATGGAGTTGTTTGTGCAAGGGGAACCACAAATCCAAGTAGAGGAAGTATAGATATTTCGGCTGTCGATTTCTGTGCAGAAGATGGAGAATATCCGCTATATCGGCAAATAGTGTGGGGCGGTAGGGAAGCATTTACAGCGCAACCATTACCAAATTTTTTTCAATCGAGAACGTCCAAGTGGGAGGCAATCTACACACCTGACCATGCTTTTGATCATGTAGCCTTGTTGAATCATGATAAGGGGATGCTTTTTTCGGGTGATCTTTATGTCAAACCAAGACCGAAAGTCATGCTTAGCTTTGAATCCGTTCCCGTCATCATGGATTCCATCCGTAAGGTGTTGACCTATGACTTTGCGGAAATGTTTTGTAGTCATGCTGGCTACGTCCATAATGGCAAGGAGATGCTACGAAAGAAACTAGATTATATGGAAAATATGAGTGAACAAATTATAGATTTGTACAAACACGGCTTGTCAGATAAAGAAATCCAAGAAAAACTAATGCCAGATACAAACCCGATTATTCAACTTTCAGACCATGAATGGGATACGATGCATTTCATTACCTCTGTTCTCAACCATTATAGGAACAAACAATAGAATCCTTGAAAGATTGGCCTTTTCAAGCTAAATTAGAAGGAGAACATCGAAGGAAGTGGCCATAGGAATGAAAAGATATTTTACAATTGGAATGGCTGGTCATATTGACCATGGGAAGACGACGTTGACGAAGACATTAACGAATGTTGATACGGATCGTCTAAAAGAGGAGAAAGAACGGCAAATCTCAATCGAATTGGGGTTTGCACCATTATATGAGGATGAGGAAATTCAAATTTCTGTTGTCGATGTGCCGGGCCATGAGCGTTTTATTCGGCAAATGATTGCTGGTGTCGCTGGGATTGATCTAGTGGTGCTTGTTGTCGCGGCGGATGAAGGAGTCATGCCGCAAACGAGAGAGCACTTAGATATTCTTGGATTTCTCGGGATTAAGAATGGCATCGTGGCGATTTCGAAAATTGATCGTGTGGAAGAAGAGTTTATCGAACTGGTTAAAGAGGATATTCGTGAAGAATTACAAGGAACCGTGTTTGCGGAAGCTCCACTTGTGTTAGTCGATAGTCTTTCTAATAAAGGGATTGACGATCTCAAAGAACTGATCATACATACATTAAAGAAACAAGAAATGCGCGATGTAAAAGGAGCGTTTCGACTACCTATTGACCAGGTTTTTACGGTAAAAGGTCAGGGAACGGTGGTTAGGGGAACGGTCTATGAAGGGAGAGTTGAGGAAGGACAGGCTCTCACTGTGATGCCAAAGGGTCTTGAGGTCAGAGCAAGACAAATTCAAGTTCATCACAAAGCTTCAAAGGAAGCCTTTGCTGGTCAACGGGCAGCGATTAATTTGTCCGGTGTTGCGAAGGAAGATCTGGAACGGGGAGATGTGCTTGTTTCCTCGGAGCATTTTAATGTAACGAGAACGATGGATGTGGCCATTCGTGTCGTTGAGGATTTAGATTACATGGTGAAACAGCGGATGCCGATTAAATGTCACATCGGAACAGCAGAAGTAATGGGTCGCATTGTCTTTTTCGACCGTAATGAGCTAAAAGAGGAAACCGGTGAGATTCTTTGTCAAATCCGTTTGGATGAAGAAATTGTTGCGAAGCGTGGGGACCGTTTTATTTTACGAAGACCAAGTCCAGTAGAAACGCTTGGCGGTGGTTGGGTCATCGATCCAAAGGGAGAGAAGCACCGATTCGGTGAACGCACGATCGCGGAGCTGGAGAAGAAAAAGGTCGGGACGCCTGGAGAAAGAATTGTTTCTGCATTGATGGAATCGAAGAGCCTTTCGCTAGATGATTTGATTACAAGAACCTCTCTCGAACGGGATATTCTCGTGGAAGAGTTAAAAAGTGATGATTTTATTCTCCTGAACGGAAAGGAATACACGCTGAGGGCGCTTGTAGAATTGAATGAAGAGGACTTGTACAATCGTTTGCGGGATTATCACACGGAATTCCCGATGAAACAGGGATTAAATAAAGCGGAGCTATTTCAACAACAGATGAAACTCTATCCGAAAGCACTTCTAGATTATGTTATTGAGAGGGGAATACAAGCAGGGACTTTTAAAAGAAAGGAACAATATATTTCCATTCGTGACTTTCAGCCACATGTACCGAAGAATTGGAAGACTCGCAGTAACAATATGCTAGATAAACTAAAGGCTGATGGGATGAAAGTCAACTATTTTAAGGATTATTTGGATGGTGCAGGAATTCCAAGCAGCATCGTTGATGATATGAAGAAATTTTTGGTAGATGAAGGGATAGTAGTGCCGTTAGATGAGCAATATTCCTGGCATGGAGATGTTTTTAATGCAGCGGTTGAAAAATTGAGAGCTGAGACAGGTCAGGAGTTTGAGGTTGGTGAGGCAAAGGATGTGCTCGGGCTTTCAAGGAAATACATGATTCCATTCTTAGAAGCGCTGGATAATAGGGGATTTACAAGACGAATTGAGAATAAGCGTGTTTGGCGTTAAGCGGTATCATTCATCTGCACACAATTTATGTAGTTTTGGGCAATCGCCAATCACAATTTTACCAGGGAGTAGCGAAGTTGCTGCTCCTTTCAAATTTCTCTGAAACTAAACGTTAGTTCAAATATAAAAGTATTCAAAAAATATAAAAAATAGAATAGTATATTAATTAGAAAGCGTTTGCAACTAAATGGAAGAGGAGAAAGATTTGATGAAGCATCCCTATTTGCAGGAAGAGCATGAAATTTTTCGAAAGTCATTAAGAAAGTTTTTGGAGAAAGAGGCATATCCTTTTTACGAGCAGTGGGAGGAGGAGCGTATTATCCCGAGAGCCTTCTGGGAGAAGATGGGGGCACAGGGCTTTCTTTGTCCAGATGTACCTGAGGAATACGGAGGAAGTGGTGTCGACTGGGGCTTCTCTGTTGTGGTTAATGAGGAATTAGAGCGAGTTGGCTCGGGTCTTGTCGGAATTGGGTTACACAGTGATATTGTCATTCCATACATTACTGCCTATGGAACAAAAGAGCAGAAAGAACGCTGGTTGCCAAAATGTGTGACTGGAGAAATGATTACGGCCATTGCGATGACAGAGCCAGGGACCGGGTCTGATCTTGCTAATATTCAAACAACAGCAAGACTTGATGGGGACCATTATGTGTTAAATGGTCAGAAAACCTTTATTACAAATGGGATTCATGCAGATCTCATCATTGTCGCTTGTAAAACGGATCCATCAGCAGTTCCAAAACACAAGGGACTTAGTCTCGTTGTTGTCGAGAGAGACGCGCCAGGCTTTTCAAGAGGAAGGAAGCTTAATAAGGTAGGCCTGCATTGCCAGGATACGGCAGAATTGATATTTGAGGATTGCCGTGTACCAAAGGAGAATTTACTAGGAGAAGAAGGTAAGGGTTTTCAATATTTGATGGAGAAGCTTCAGCAGGAACGTTTGCTTGTGGCAATCAATGCCCAGGCTGCTTCGGAAAAAATGTTTGAAATGACGATGGAATATATTCAGAGTCGGGAGGCCTTTGGTAAGCCAATTAGCAGATTTCAAAATACGCAATTCAAAATGGCAGAAATGGCAACAGATCTTGAAATGGGGCGTGCATTTTTGAATCAACTCATTGCTGAACATATCCATGGCGCCAATGTCGTGACTAAGGTGTCGATGGCAAAGTGGAGGTTAACTGAGAATGCTAGAAGAATTGCGACCGAGTGTATGCAGCTTCATGGTGGTTACGGATATATGGAGGAATATGAGATTGCTAGAAGGTATCGAGATATTCCAGTAGCGAGCATCTATGCAGGCACAAATGAGATTATGAAAACCATTATTGCCAAAAATCTAGGCTTGTAAATCTCTAGATTCGAATAATTATTGCCAACCAGCTAGTCAGTCAGAAGGAGATTTCTAAAATAGGGGAGGAAATTGAAATGACGACGACTCTTGGCAGAATTTTTGACCTTACGGTAGCGAAGTATCCAAACAAGGAAGCGCTTTATGATGTTCGAAAAGATTTAAGGCTCACCTATAAGGAATGGAGCATCGAGGTCAATAAGTTAGCAAATGCTTTATTGCAGGAGGGTGTAAGGAAAGGGGATCGGGTCTCGACCTATTTATTTAATACAGAGGAGCTAGCGACAGCCTATTTTGCCTGTGCGAAAATTGGTGCAGTTTTTAATCCTATTAATTTCCGCTTAATGGCTGAGGAGGTGGCATTTATCCTCGATGATGCTGAGCCGAAGGTTGTTCTGTTTGAAAAAATGCTGGCATCCTCCATCGAACCGATTCACCATCGTTTCCAGCAAACAGCCTTTTGGTCCATTGATGAGGATACTCTTTCATATGCAGCTAGCTACAAGGAAAAGGTGGCTGCGGCACCTAATAAGGAAATTGAAGCGAATATTGATGAGAATGACATCTATGCCATCATGTATACAAGTGGCACGACAGGTCGGCCAAAAGGGGTCATTCATAAACATCGTGACATGGTGGAGCAAAGCTTGATTGTCATTGCTTGTACAAAAGTCGTTTCGGAGGATGTGGGATTGGTAACTGCACCGATGTTCCATTGTGCCGAGCTGCACTGTGCATTTTTACCGAGAGTTCATATGGGTGCGAAAAATGTAATCCTGCACCATTTCGATCCGAAAGGGGTCCTCACACTCATTGAGCAGGAGAAAATTACAAAGTTCTTTGCGGCACCAACGATGTGGAATATGATTTTACAAGAGGACTTAAGCGCCTATAACTTGGAAAGCTTAAAGTTGGGGCTTTATGGAGCAGCTCCGATGGCACCGACATTAGTGTATGCTTGCCAGGATAGATTAGGGGTTTCACTTGTGCAAGCCTATGGGATGACGGAGATGGGGCCAGCGATCACTTTTCTTTCCGAAAACGATCAAATTCGCAAGGCTGGCTCAGCAGGTCAGGCCTGTTTGAATCATGAAATTCGCATTGTTCGTCCAAATGAAAATGGTCCATCTGACCCGGATGATATTGTTCCAACGGGAGAGACCGGAGAAATTCTTGTTAAGGGTCCTTGTATGATGAGCGGTTATTTTAACCGTGAGGAAGCGACAGCAAAGGCGATGTATAAAGGCTGGTATCATTCTGGGGACATCGGTTATTTGGATGAGGAAGGCTATCTATGGGTTAAGGACAGGGTCGATGACATGATTATCTCAGGAGGGGAAAATATTTATCCACGTGAGGTAGAGGATGTGTTGTACGGTCACGACGGTGTGTTGGATGTAGCGGTTATTGGGATGCCAGACGACCGTTGGGGCGAAACCGTGACAGCATTCGTCGTGAAGAAAAATCCATCATTAACCGAGCAGGAGCTGGATGAGTTCTGCAAAAATAGTGACGAGCTAGCCAATTACAAACGTCCACGAAAATACATCTTCTGTGATGTTCTGCCAAGGAACGCCAGCGGTAAAATCCAGAAATTCATCCTCCGCAAACAACTAGAGGTATAATTAGGCAGCTGGTACCGACTATGGGGAATAATTTTTGGTGTAGCTCATATAAAGAAGCTGGCCATATTCGGTCAGCTTCTTTTAGTGATTTCTTCGAGCGAAATCAACAAATTTGAATTTATCAGGTCGATGCCTTGATTCCGTATATTGAAAAAGGGTGGCATCCTCTAGATAGACGTAATTTCGAATGACCACAACATTGTAAAAGCCCTCTAAATCTAAAAATTGCCGGTCTTCTGCAGTTGGTTCGACAACGGTCACTTCCTTTTTGGCAAAGCTAATCGGAAGATTCAATTCCTTCTCAAGATAGTGATAGATAGAGTCCTCGCTAATTTCTTTCGTTAATTCGGGCACTATTTTCTGATGAAAATAATCCTTATCAAGGATTATTTTTTTTCCGTTGATTTCACGTGTACGTATAACCTGCCACACTAAATCCTTGTTTGTTAGCTGCAGCTGCTTTTGAATATATGGGGTGGGCTTTATTAAGCTGACATCATGAGCAATCGTTCGAACGCTACCTTCCATTTTGTCCGCTAACTCTTTGAAGCTGATGAGACCCGAAACAGGAAAATTAAATTTTCCATTTTCGATCACGAGCGAGCCTTTCCCCCTTATTTTTTGAATATAGCCCTTCTGAGCAAGAAGATTCAACGCCTTGCGGATCGTTTCCCTTGATGTATCATATTGGATTCGGAGCTCATTTTCAGAGGGAAGAAGGGAGTTTGTCGAAACTTCTCCCGATTCAATCTGATCGACAATATCATTGAAGATTTTTAAATATTTATTCGTCATTCCGATCCCATCCTGCAGGTATTCTATATCTATTAATATGGTCCTTGTTGTGCTTTGTAGCTGTTCGTGGTTGAAATCAGCTTGTTAAATGATAGACAACTGACTCATATGGTCTTAACGTGAAGCGCTTGAAATCAAGCGGTGAATCTTGATAATTGGAAATGAGGATGGTTCTGTCATCATTCTCAATCCCGATTCCAGAAGGCAAATCAAAGGTAGTTTCTGAACTGTAAAAATTATTGATAATGAGCAGATGCTCACTTCCTAGTTGACGTATAAAAGCAAAAATACGGGGATGCTCCTTTAAGATGAGCTGGAAATCTCCATCTATGATTATATCATGTTCCTTCCTCAGCTGGATGAGTTTTTGATAATGATAAAAAATCGAATCACGGTCTTCCAGTGCTCTTTCTGTATTAATGGACTTGAATTGCTCTGGTACGGGAATCCATGGTTGCCCAGTTGTAAAGCCAGCGTGTTCTTCATCCGTCCATTGCATTGGGGTTCGGGCATTATCCCGTGATTTTTGCTGAAGAATTTCAAGAATCTCCTTTTCACTCATGCCTTCGTTCCGCTTCAGCTCATACATATTAAGTGATTCTACATCACGGTAATCCTCAATTTTGTTAAAATATGGATTGGTCATTCCGATTTCTTCCCCTTGATAGATATATGGGGTTCCTTTCATCATATGAAGGGTTGTAGCAAGCATTTTTCCAGCTTCTTTGTGGTATTCCTTATCATCGCCAAAGCGAGAAATAGCCCTAGGCTGATCATGGTTGCACCAAAATAAGGCATTCCAACCTCCACCTTTGTCCATTTCAATTTGCCAGGCAGAAAGAATGCTCTTGAGCTCTAAAAAGTCAAACTCGGCCTTCGTCCACTTGTCACCACATGGATAATCTACCTTTAAATGATGAAAGTTAAAGGTCATATTCAGTTCATGACGATTAGGATTTGAATAGTTGATACAATTGTCGATCGTGGTGGAAGACATTTCACCGACCGTCATAATGTCATATTTGGAAAAAACTTCATGATTCATTTCTTGAAGAAATTCATGAATTCGAGGTCCATCTGTATAAAACTGTCTTCCATCGCTATGCGGGAAGGATGGATCATTTGGAAACTTCTGGTCCTTCGAAATTAAATTAATGACATCCAAGCGGAAGCCATCGACACCCTTCTTAAGCCAAAAGTGCATCATTTCATGGACGGAATTTCTTACTTTTTTATTTTCCCAATTTAAGTCTGCCTGAGTGACATCGAATAAATGTAAATAATATTGTCCTGTTACTTTATCTAGCTCCCAAGCCGGTCCGCCGAATTTTGATTGCCAATTATTCGGGACTTTCCCATTTTCTCCATCCTTCCAAATATAGTAGTTACGATAAGGATTTTCTTTGGAGCTTCGTGCTTCCTTGAACCATTCATGCTCTGTAGACGTATGATTGACGACAATGTCCATGATGATTTTAAGCCCGCGTTTATGAGCTTCTTCCAATAATTTTTCGAAATCCTCCATGGAGCCATAACGTTCATCAATTGCATAGTAATCACTTATATCATAGCCATTATCACGCTGGGGGGATGGATAGATAGGTGTGAGCCAGATGACATCGACACCGAGTAATGCAAGATAATCCAGTTTTTCCGTAATTCCACGAATATCTCCAACTCCATTGCCAGTTGTATCCTTAAAGCTTTTTGGATAAATTTGATAAACGACAGATTTTTTCCACCAAGGTTGAGTCACTACAAATCACCTTCCAAGTCATAATTGTTATCCTTGCTGCTAAGCTTTTCTCAACCGTAAAAAAAGTGAGAGGAAATCTCACTGAATGTACCATTTTAAAGTTTGTGATAGGGGGAGCACCTCGTTACGATGCAATGTCTTTTGCACCTCTAAGGTAACATGGTGCCCCGATGTTTTATTAGGATTGGGCTTTTTTAAATGAGAATTTGTTCATTTTTGTTTTAGCAAAAACAATGGTTAATAGGAACGGAACAACGATGGCAATGAGCATGGCCACTGAAAACATCATCATATGCTGAGGCTGAATGGATAGAATTCCAGGCAGCCCGCCGACACCGATAGAGTTTGCCATTACATTGCTTCCGACCGAAACGATTGCCGCAGTGGCGGAACCGATCATGGCTGCTAAGAATGGAAAGCCGTATTTTAAATTTATCCCAAACATCGCTGGCTCGGTGACGCCCAAATAACAGGAAATTGTTGCTGGAATCGATACCTGCTTTTCTTCTTCATTCTTCCGATTAATATAAATCATGGCAAGTACAGCGGAGCCTTGTGCGATATTGGATAAAGCGATCATCGGCCAAAGATTTGTTCCGTGAAGCTCACTCATAAGCTGTAGGTCGATGGCATTTGTCATATGATGGAGACCTGTGATAACAAGTGGTGCATAGAAAAAGCCGAAAACCGCTGCAAACAGCCAACCGAAAGCAGATGTTAAGCCAGAATAGACAACATCAGAAATAAAGGAACCAATTTGCCAGCCGATAGGACCTAAAATGGTATGAGCAATTAAGACAGTAGGAATTAATGCAAAAAAAGGTACAACAATCATCGAGATGGAATTTGGCGTAATTTTTCGTAAATTACGTTCCAAAAAGGTAAGTAGAAAACCAGCTAAAATGGCAGGGATAACCTGTGCCTGATAACCAATCATATCAATTTTCGCAAAACCAAAATCCCAGAATGGAATTTCTTTTGCCTCAGCAACTGCATAGGCATTGAGAAGCTGAGGAGAGACGAGAGTAATTCCTAGAATAATTCCGAGTATCGGTGTCGTCCCCATCTTGCGAGCAATGGCCCACGTAATGCCAACAGGTAAAAAATGAAAGATGGCTTCTCCTATTAACCACAAAAATGCATGTGTACCAGCCCAAAATTGAGAAACCTCTGTTAACGTCTTTGTTCCGTCCTCAAGCATCTTAATGTCCCCAATGACATTTCGGAAACCAAGGATAAGACCTCCGACCACTAATGCGGGAATTAGTGGAGTGAAGATATCAGCAAGGTGAGCAATCATTCGTTGCAGGAAATTCATATTTTGCTTAGCCGCTACCTTAGCATCATCCTTTGAAACTTCACTGACACCAGAAACCTTTGTAAACTCGTTGTAAAAGGCTGCTACCTCATTGCCAATGATTACTTGAAATTGTCCTGCTTGAGTAAAAGTTCCTTTTACTAGCGGAAGGGCTTCAATCTTCTCGATATCAGCGCGCTTCGGGTCCTTCAACACAAATCTCATTCTTGTTGCACAGTGGGTGACTGCTGATATATTGTCTGCGCCACCAACAAGCTTTAGCAATTCCTTTGCGGATTCTGTGTACTTACTCATGTTCATCCTCCTTTAGACCAATTTTTCCCCTTTGATCCTGTTCATATTCAAAAACAAACATGTATATACAAGTTTTGTTTACGTTTTCATCTTAACTTGTATATACATGTTTTGTCAATAATTTATTTTATGCATTCCATTTAAAAAAAGTCCATTACATGAGTAGTTCAAAATGATTATAATGGAGAAATAGACTTCAGGATGGAGAGGAAATTACAGATGAACAAAAAGGATATTGCCAACATTAGAAAACAATTCAAACTGAACAATGATCGAATGAACATTCAGACTATTTTTAATGTCTATATTATGAAAGGGAGTTCAGATATTTATCACCAGGAATGCCGTCCGTTTGGGATGCTTGAACAGGAGCAGCAGGAGTTATTTTTGGGTAATTTTAAAAAAGTCCTTACAGGGTCTTTAGATACAAAGCTATTTGAATTAAAGTTTCAAGAGAGCGCCGAAAATCATAGCCGTGACATTCTTTACGAAGGGTTGGAGACGGGAGATTTAGAGGAGTGGCAGACGCAGATGCTGTCTATGGTTGCAAAAATGCTAAAGGACAAGCAGTACGAAATGGATTTGGTGATTACATTTATACGTGGTGAATATGTGAAGCCGACGAAACGGAATAGTGAGGATGCTGAAGTGAGCGAGCGGGATGAAGTGTATGCTCATTCTTTCATCCTCTGCAGCATCAATAAAACTGAGCAGCCAGAAACTTCCCTATTATTTGACTATGTGGAAAGAGAATTTAAGTATAACGTGGTCGTCGATCCAATTATTAAGCTCACTGCACCCGCAGCCGGCTTTCTTTACCCGTGCTTTACCGAAAATTCGACTGATGTGAATCATATTCTTTATTCATCTGGGAAAGCAAATGAGCCAGATTTCCATTTTATCGAGGACGTGTTAAATGGGGAACCCGTATTAACGGCTCTAGAGGATAAGGCTGTCTTTGAAGAGATTGTGAAGGAAGTAGCCGGTGAGGAGTTTGATACAGCTACATTAGCGAATGTCTATGAGGAGATCCACCGCGTCATTGATGAGAATGAAGAAGAGGACACGCCAAGACTGGACTACAAGGATGTCGAACGGGTGCTCAAGGTGAGCGGGGTTGAGGATGTTGAGCCGGAAAAAGTCGAGCGAGCCTTTCAAAAGGTAATAGACGATGAAAAATACGAGCTGAAGGCCAATAATATCCTTCCGAACTTTACCTCTAAGTCGATTAAAATTAATACAAAAGTCGCAAATATTGCTATTAGTCCACAGGATTTGAAATACGTAAAGCAGGTCAATTATAATGGCAAACGCTGCCTATTAATAGAAGTTGATGAGGATGCCGTCATTGATGGATTTAAGTTGATTCCAGAGGCATTTTAGAAACAACAAAAAAGCAAAGGGAGAGAAACTCTAGGTTTCCTCCCTTTGCTATCTTCCAGGCAATAGAATTAAAGCTTGAACGAGCTCTTCAACGAAACAATGAGATTGAATACAGGTTTTTCAGGTGTTGAGTATTTCGGATCAACGTTAAAGTAGCCATGACGGAAAAATTGGAATTTCTCCTGAGGCTTGACATCCTTCATATTCGGTTCAACAAACCCTTGGATGATTTCAAGTGAACGTGGGTTCACCTTATCAAGGAAGGTCTTTCCTTCATCTTCCTCATCCTCGGTCTCGTCCAAAATAAGAGGCTCGTACAGACGGAATTCAGCAGGTACTGCATGCTTCGCATCCACCCAATGAATCGTGCCCTTTACTTTTCGACCTGTGAAGCCAGTTCCACTTTTTGTCTCAGGGTCGTACGTACAATGAACTTCGACAACATTACCGTCTTCATCCTTAATAACGTCCTCACATTTGATGAAGTAAGCGTGTTTTAAGCGAACCTCATTTCCAGGGAACAAGCGGAAGTATTTCTTTGGTGGGTTTTCCATGAAATCCTCTTGCTCAATATAAATTTCGCGGGAAAACGGGATTTGACGCATACCCATCTCTTCATTTTCAGGATTAATCTCAGCATCCAGCATTTCAACCTGATCTTCAGGGTAATTTGTAATGACAACCTTCAATGGACGAAGGATTCCCATTGTGCGCGGAGCCTTCAGCTTTAGGTCCTCGCGAACAAAATGCTCAAGCATCGCTGAATCAACAAATCCAGAGCCTTTAGAGACTCCTGTTGCTTTGACAAACTCACGAATCGCTTCAGGTGTAAAACCTCTTCGTCTTAATCCAGAAATTGTTGGCATGCGCGGGTCATCCCAGCCGTCAACATAATTTTCCTCGACAAGCTGCTTTAATTTACGCTTACTCATGACCGTGTTCGTAATGTTTAAGCGACCAAACTCAATTTGGCGTGGCTTGGACTCGGTTTCACAATGTTCAATCACCCAATTGTAAAAAGGTCGTTGATCCTCAAACTCGGTCGTACAAAGAGAATGGGTGACCCCCTCGATTGCATCCTCAAGTGGATGGGCGAAGGCATACATCGGATAGATGCACCATTTGTCTCCTGTATTGTGGTGGGTTGCGTGGGCGATTCGGTAAATAACTGGATCACGCATATTGATATTTGGGGAAGACATATCAATTTTGGCACGTAGAACCTTTTCTCCGTTGCCAAACTCACCAGCACGCATGCGTTCAAATAGGTCGAGATTTTCCTCGATTGAACGGTCTCGGTACGGGCTTTCCTTCCCAGGCTCTGTCAATGTCCCACGATATTCACGAATTTCATCAGCAGAAAGATCATCGACATAGGCGAGCCCCTTTTTAATGAGTAAAACAGCACGGTTATACATTTCCTCAAAATAATCTGACGCAAAGCGTAGATCGTCCCACTCATAGCCGAGCCACTTAACATCCTCCTGAATAGAGTCGACAAATTCCTGGTCTTCCTTCAGTGGATTCGTGTCGTCAAAACGCAAATTGGTCTTTCCGTTAAAATCATCTGCCAACCCAAAATTGATAACAATCGACTTTGCATGTCCAATATGTAAGTAGCCGTTCGGTTCTGGAGGAAAACGAGTGATAATCTTATCGTGCTTCCCACTCTCTAAATCCTCTGTAATAATCGTTCTAATAAAATTTGAAGAATTTTGTTCCAATCTTTATCAGCCTTTCCAGTGAATCAATAGTTATTATCCTATTATACAATAGGAAGTGGTGAAATAAAAAGCCTCTTCCCTTTGAAGTCTCATAGAACTTTGCAAATTTCGACTCATTATTCGATCTCCAACTTGGATGGAAATTATGAAAACCTTTTCAAGAAAATAACCGTATATTATAATGGGGAAGGGGTTTTTTAACCTCTCGGTAGGGGAAAAATATTTTCTATGCTATGATAGGAATAGGCTTTTTTTAATATATTTATACTGAAAAAGGGGTATCTGTGATGAAATTTCGATCGGCATTTGACATCATTGGTCCAGTAATGATTGGGCCATCAAGCTCACATACAGCAGGAGCTGCAAGAATTGGCAGAGTGGCAAGAACATTATTTGGTCGGAAGCCGCAAAAAGCGATGATTTATTTATACGGATCCTTCGCTGAAACCTACAAGGGACATGGTACCGATTTGGCTATTGTTGGGGGCTTGCTTGATTTTGATACATTTGATGAACGAATTCCTATGTCACTTCAACTGGCAAAGGAAGCAAATATGGAAGTGGAGTTTTTCGTGGAAAGCACAGTCACTGATCATCCGAATACCGTTGGCATTCGGCTCTTTGATGAGGACAAGGAGCTTGAACTCGTTGGAATATCGATTGGTGGTGGGACGATTGAAATTACCGAACTTAACTCCTTTAAGCTTAAGCTATCCGGTGAAAATCCAGCTATTCTCGTTGTCCACAATGATCAGTTCGGAGTGATTTCCGCCGTGACAACGGTGATGGCGAAAAATAAAATTAACATTAGTCATATGGAAGTATCGCGCAAGGAAAAAGGCAAGATGGCAATGATGGTTATCGAGGTCGACCAAAAGATCGATGAGAAAATTCTAAATGAGTTAGAGGAACTTCCAAATGTAACTCAGATTATTAAGATGGTAGAATAATAGCTTTTTGATTGATTACAGCCTAGAAGGAAGGGAAATTGAAGAACATGATGTTTCGAAGTGTTGCGGAGCTTGTTGAACTCGCTGAAAGCAAACAAGTGAAAATCGCAGAGGTTATGATTCAGCAGGAGATAGAGGTAACAGGATTATCACGGGAGGAAATCCTATCCAAAATGGATCGCAACTTAACGGTGATGGAAGAAGCGGTCGAACGCGGACTAAAAGGAGTCGTCTCCGTATCAGGACTGACTGGGGGAGATGCCGTTCTTCTCCAAAAATATATTAACAGTGGAAAATCTCTCGGTGGGAATCTTTTATTAGACGCTGTCAGTAAGGCGATGGCAACAAATGAAGTAAATGCGGCGATGGGGACCATCTGTGCCACCCCAACCGCTGGCTCTGCGGGAGTGGTACCAGGTACTTTATTTGCGGTGAAGGAGAAGCTAAATCCGACAAGAATGGAAATGATAGAATTCCTTTTTACAGCTGCTGCCTTCGGATTTGTCGTAGCCAATAATGCCTCGATTTCTGGTGCGGCTGGAGGATGCCAGGCAGAGGTTGGTTCTGCAAGCGGGATGGCAGCCGCAGCTATTGTAGAATTGGCAGGTGGAACGCCAAGTCAATGTGCTGAAGCCATGGCGATTACTTTAAAGAACATGCTTGGTCTTGTTTGTGATCCAGTAGCGGGCTTAGTAGAAGTCCCATGTGTGAAAAGAAATGCGATGGGTGCATCGAATGCCATTACAGCAGCGGATATGGCACTAGCGGGAATCAAAAGTCGTATTCCTTGTGACGAGGTCATCCATTCGATGTATTTGATCGGGCAAACGATGCCAACCGCTCTGCGAGAAACTGCAAAGGGCGGACTAGCAGCTACTCCGACTGGAAAGAGGCTTGAGGCAGAAATATTCGGTCGAAAAGAATCGGTGGAGCCAGGGGCTCAGAAGTCACTATTACTTCATTTGTTACCGAAGGAGTAAGAGGTAGAAAATTCCTTGTTCCTGTGACAAAGGCAAAACTGTTGATTTATCGTCAAATTTTTCTTTAAGAAAATATAGTAGTCTTCAAGAAAAATCATTTATAATATAGGCATAAATGACTATTGCGTATCATATTTTATGGATTCGATGATCATCCTTTCGTATTTGGGCACTTGAGAGGCTGGGAGAAAGTGGTGCAACCGGCCTTGGTTTAAGGTCGGTTTTTTTGATCTCAGAATCTGCAGGACCAATGAAAAAAACGGTCAAAGGGGTAAACAACTTGAGACGATGGATGAAAAATCATTTTTTGAAAGTGAATGGAGCTATTATTATAGTTTCCATTATACTAACGTTGTTAGCGATCATTTATAAAGAATCTTTATATGGAATCTTCGGTGAGGCTAACTATTTATCTTTACATATTATTATGGAAATCTTCATGGTCGTCGTATCGTTTACCATTGCTATTCAAGCATGGATGATGTTTCCGCATGTTCTGTCCAGTTATCGATTGTGGCTAGGCAGTCTTTTTTTCACGATAGCATTGCTTGAAGTACTGCACCTTATCTCTTATAAAGGAATGCCGTTTTTTATCACAGAAAGTTCACCATATAAAGCAACCTGGTTTTATATCGTCGGAAGATTGACCCAAGCTCTTGGGCTGCTAATCATTGTTGCATCAAGGGATCGGAAGGTATCTATCTGGTGGAGATGGAAAGGGTACTTGCTTGGGGGAGTCTACACCTTCATATGGGCATTCATTATTTTCAATCCTGCCAACTTTTTGCCTGAATTGGTTATCGATGGGCAAGGAACAACGATTTTGAAAAATAGTTTGCAGTACATCGCCATCATTCTTCAGATTGTCTGTATTATTTTCTTAATTAGGAGGCTCAATCAGAATTCTAAGGAAACACTTCATCTCATGCTACTTGTTGCTTCTGTTTATTTAATCATCGGAGATTCTATGTTTACCTCTTATAAGAGCGTTTATGATATTTCAAATTTTGTAGGGCATTTATTTCAATTATTTGGTTTTTACTTTCTTATGCGTTCTTTTTATTGGACCTCTGTAGAGGAGCCGTTTCAAAAGCAAAAGGAGGCCCAATCTCAGCTGCGCTATCTTGCCTACCATGATGAATTGACAAAGCTACCAAATGGACGCTTGTTCAAGGAGCGGCTTGAAGATGAGTTGAAAAATAGGGCAGGTATGAAGAAAGCTATTCTTTTTATTGATATTGCGCGATTTAAGACGGTTAATGAATCCCTCGGACATTCCTTTGGAGACCTTGTTCTTAAAGGAGTTGCTCAGAGGATGAGACAAATATTGCCTACCCACCTCTTAATTACAAGGATGGGTGGGGATGAGTATACCGTTCTCATGTCCGAATTAACAAGTGAAAAGGATGTCATTTCGATCTGCAAACAGATTCAAAATGCGATGAATGAGCCTTTTCAAATTCAGCATTTACGACTCAATGTGACATTAAATATTGGTGTTTCCATTTATCCTGAGCATGGCAGAACGGAAACAGAGCTATTGAAGCATGCTCATGTTGCGATGAATGAAGCTCGAAATGAAGTCTATCGATATAAAATCTATCAAAAAGAAATGGACAAACAGCTTATGGACCGCCTCGTGCTAGAGCAGGATTTACATAGAGCTATAGCAGAAGGGAATCTATTTATTACATACCAACCGCAAGTGGATCTGCGCACTGGTCAAATTATGGCCTTTGAGGCCCTACTTAGGTGGAGGCATCCCGAGCGTGGTCTCATTTCTCCTAGCGATTTTATTCCTTTAGCAGAAGAAACAGGACTTATTATTCCAATTGGCGAATGGGTGTTGAGGGAATCTTGCAGGCAATTGAAGGAATGGCATCGCATGGGCTTGCCGAAAGTTGGAATTTCTGTGAACCTATCCACGAAACAATTTTTCCAACAAAATTTGCCAAAAATTGTTGAGGAAATTTTAGCTGAGACGGGACTGTCACCGCATTATTTAGAGCTTGAGATAACCGAAAGCATGACAATGGATGTGAGTAACGCCACGCTTATCCTTCAAGAATTCAGGGATCTGGGCGTGAAGATTGCGGTTGATGATTTTGGAACAGGTTACTCATCCCTACATTATTTAAGAGACCTGCCGATTGATCGGTTGAAGATTGACCAATCCTTTGTGAAGGATATTATTCTCGACAAAAGAGAAGCAGCCATTATTTCCATGATTGTCTCAATCGCTCAGCATCTTCAAATTGAGGTCATTGCAGAAGGGGTCGAATATGAGGAACAGCTGCAATTTCTGCGGGAGCATGATTGTATGCAGATTCAAGGGTATTTGTTCAGTCCTCCTCTTACGGCTGAAGAAGTGGTAGTAAAGTTCATCAATATTCAGGACAAAGCCCACCAATATCGGTGATTACTCAATGGATAGGAGAGCATAATGATAAATTTAATTAAGATCCCAAAAGAGGATGAATATATTTTACACAATCTCATGCAATTTTATATTTACGAATTTAGTCAGTGCATCCCTTCGATCAAGTTAGAGGAGAATGGTTCGTTTGCTCCCTTTCAGTTAGAAAAATACTGGAATGACCCCAATTTTCATCCCTTTTTTATAAAAAGTGAGGAGGAGTTTGTTGGGTTTGCCTTAGTAGAATGTGATTTCAATGAAGGTCCACACTCCATTAATGAATTTTTCATTATGTCTAAATTTAAGGGAAGAGGCTTTGGGAAGGAAGCGGCAACAAAGATTTTTAGAATGTTCCCTGGTAAATGGATGATTACGCAGATTGAAAAGAACTATCCTGCCCAGGCTTTTTGGAGAAGTCTCATATACCGTATTACGAATGGTAATATGGCAGAAAGGTATGATGAACACCGGAGATCGATACAGGAATTTCATACTGATTTTCTTGTTGACAATTAAATAACTGAGGAGTATTTTAATAACAAGCATTGACCATTCTTTTGTTAGGGATGGTTTTTTTTATTTTCAGAAGCCCTTTGTATTTATTCTAGAGAGGAAGAAAAGAATGAAGAAATCGTTTGCCGTTTTTGGATTAGGAAGATTTGGAGGCACATTGGTGAAGGCCTTGTCTGAATTAGATATCGATGTTTTGGCCATTGATATTGATGAAGCAAAGGTGAACTATTACTCTGAATATGCCACACAGGCTATCCTAGCAACTGAAATTGATGAAAACACCTTAAAGAAGCTAGGAATTCGTAATTTTGATTATGCGATTGTTTCATTCGGTGATGACATTAAATCTAGTATCCTCACCTCCCTTTTGTTAAAGGAAATTGGCGTTCCTCAGGTCTGGGCTAAGGCGCATGATGATTATCATGCGAAGGTACTTGAAAAAATCGGGGTAGACCGTGTGATTCATCCAGAACGGGATATGGCGCTTCGGATTGCGCACTATATCGGCTCCAAAAAAATCATTGATTATATTGAATTATCGAAGGAATTCAGTATTGCTGAAGTGGTCGCCTCAGACAAAATTCATAATAAAACCCTATCAGAATTAGATATTCGGGCTAAATTTGGCTGTAATATTGTTGCGATTCAAAGAGGAAAAGATATCGTTGTTTCCCCTTCCCCAGATAAAGAAATCTTGAAGGGTGATGTTCTCGTTGTCATCGGCAGAAATGATGATATCAATCGTTTCGATAAGAAGGGTGTCTGAAATCATGCTTTGAATTGTTATTTTGTAGCATCTCTGTAGTGTTATTAAAGCTTTTCATGAAGGCAAGTTTTCAAAATCATCCAATTTTTCTATGGCATATTCATGCGAAAAGGCGTATTTTAGTACTATAGATTAATATGAATAGAGAGGGATGAAAAGATGGAGCTTGGATATATAAATGGAAGATTTGTTGGTCTAGATGAGTTGGTTCTTCCTATTGATGAGAGGGGACATCAATTTGGTGATGGCGTATACGAGGTGATTCGGTTTTATGATGGAAAGCCTTTTATGCTTGAGGAGCACTTAGAGAGGTTAATTCGCAGTGCCAAGGCCATAAAGCTTCCAGTGAAGGAGAGCCTAGCGGATTTTACCGAATTGATTATATCAGCTGTGGAAAAATCAGAGATAAAGAATTGCAATGTTTATCTCCAAATAACTAGAGGAATTGCAACGAGAAATCATCTTTTTCCAGATGCTCCTGTTTCGATAACGATGACGGTTCGACATGCCAATCCCATACCTAATGAGAAACGGGAAAAAGGGGTCGATGCAATCACGCATCCAGATGAGAGATGGGCGAATTGCTACATAAAATCTTTGAATCTGCTGCCGAATATTTTAGCCAAGCAAACGGCTTTTGAGCAGGGCTGTCATGAGGCAATTCTAATCAAGGATGGTTATATTACTGAGGGAACGAGCTCAAATGTCTATATCGTCCAAGGGGGCGAAATCATCACGACCCCGCTAACAAATCAAATCCTACCAGGGATTACGAGAATGGCGGTCAAGAAGCTAGCATCTGAATTGAACATTCCTTTTGTAGAAAAGCATTTCACAACAGCTGAACTCATGGAGGCAGATGAAATTTTTATCACAAGTACGACAGCAGAAGTGCTTGCTATTGTTAAGGTTGATGGAAATATCATCGGCAGCGGTACACCTGGTGAAGTCGTCACAAGGCTGCATCAGCAATTTCAAAAAATGGTTGAGGCCCTTTAGTAGGGGGTTCTTCATGAATATCATCGATATGCACTGTGACGCTTTGTTGAAGCTTTGGGAGTCTAAGGGAAAGGCATCTTATAAGGATGCGCCCCAAATCGACACAAATAAGGATCGTCTAATCAAGGGGGAAATTAAAGTTCAAGGCTTCGCCATTTGGATTAACCCAGCGTTCAAATCCACACAGGCATTTGATGCAGTCCTTGAGCAGGCTGAACTTTTTCATAAGGAAATCTTAAAGAAAAACAAAGAAATCAAGCATATCAAAAATTGGTCCGATTTAGAAAAGCTAGGAGAAGGGGAAATTGGAGCGATTCTAACCCTTGAAGGGGTTGATGCAATCGGCAATGACCTCTCTAAACTGGCTATTCTGTATGAACTCGGGGTGCGTTCGGTCGGACTGACGTGGAACAGCGCCAATCTAGCAGCTGATGGGGCCCTTGAACCGAGAGGGGCCGGTCTTACGGCTTTTGGTAAGGAGATCGTCACGTTCAATAACGAACATCAAATTCTAACGGATGTTTCTCATCTTTGTGAGCGGTCCTTTTGGGATGTGATGGAGATTGCAAAGTACCCAATAGCCAGTCACTCGAATGCAAAGCGGATTTGCGACCATCCTCGCAATTTGACGGACTCTCAAGCCCGTGCAATGTTTGAAAGAGGTGCCATGATCCATATTGTTTATTACCCGCCCTTCGTGAAAAAAGAGGGGCCGGCCACCATAGATGATCTTATCAAACATATAGATCATTTATGCGGACTAGGGGGAGCGAAATACATCGGACTTGGTTCGGACTTTGATGGAATTGATCAAAAGATTCCCGGTCTAAGTGATGCCTCTGAAACGCAGAACCTCATCAATAGGCTACTCAAATTTTTTAGTGAAGAGGAAGTACGAGGCTTTGCTCATGATAATTTCCTACGTCATATATCGGAAAAGCTGACCTGATTGGGTCAGCTTTTCATGTTGTGTTGCTTAAATGTGTTCAGAAAAAATCGCCTTCTAAAAAATCATTTCAGACAATACATAGTGATACAATAGCTTCGCTGTATTTTCAATGGATGATTGATGGGTGCGTTCAAATGCGTGCGAAGAATCGATGCCAGGGCCAACTAATCCGTGGACGATATCATGTCCGGAGCGAATTGCTGCAGATGCATCAGAACCGTAGTAAGGATAAATATCTAATTTATAATCAATCCCATTTTCCTCAGCAATTTTCACCAATTTTTTGCGAAGTCCGTAATGATATGGGCCGCTTGCATCCTTCACACAGATGGAAACTGTGTACTCGTCTGTCGATTGGCCATCGCCCATGGCCCCCATATCAACAGCAAGGTATTCAACCGTTTCCGGTGTAATGTTTGAATTGCCACCATAGCCAATTTCCTCATTATTAGAAATAAGGAAATGAGTGGTATATGGTAGTGTGATGTTATTTGTCTTCAGCTGTTTAATGAGTTGAAGAAGAATCGCCACACTTGCTTTGTCATCAAGATGCCTTGATTTAATGAAGCCGCTTGAAGTAATCTCCACTCTTGGTGCAAAGGAGACGAAATCACCAACTTCGATGCCTAGACTGCGAACGTCACCAGCATTTTGAACAACCTCATCAATACGGACCTCCATATTATCCTGGTTTCGTTCCGCTTTGCCCGCATCCTTATAGACATGGACAGATGTCTGGTGCATAAGGATCGTTCCTGTATATCTCTTCCCGGAGCTTGTCTCAATTTCGCAGTATTCGCCTTCGATGGAGTTATATTGGAATCCGCCGATTAGATCAAGCTTCAATCGCCCGCTTGGCTTTATTTCCTTCACGATGGCTCCAAGTGTGTCAACATGTGTAGTCAGCATCCGATGCTTCGATTGTTCGGTGCCAGATATCGATGCGATAAGACCGCCTTTTCTGTTGCGAACGGTTTCGACTCCTAAGTCTTGAAGGAATTTTTCTACATATGTAATAACTTCATTCGTATTTCCCGTTGGACTTGGTATGGATACAAGTTCCTTTAATAGCTTGAGTGTTTCCGTGGTGTCTGGATAGGTCATAGGTCTTCTCCCTTCAAAATAGATTACTTTTCCATCATAACATTGATATCTTGATTTGGCATAGGTAGAATAATCATAAAAGACTCGAGGAGGGGTTTTCGATGAGTGATTGTAAGATTGACCATACACCTGAGGATGTAAAAAGCAAATATGAATCCCAGTCCGCATTTTTGCCAGAGGACATGAAGCCTTTATTTGACCAGTTTTTCAAGGAGGAGCATACCCAGGATATTCTAAATGATGTCTTTCATTTACTGAAAAAGTATGATCTCGTATCAGAGGATGAGAGAGAGGCAAGAAATAAAAGGCTGTACTTGGTGCTAAAAAACGTATAAAGAAAACTTTAGGTAGCAATTCAATTAGAGATTGCTGCCTTTTCTGTCATGTGAGGAATACAATTTGAATACTCTTTATAACGGGAGATGTTTCTTCATATGGCGAACAAGAGGAGAGGATATTTTGGCAAAGCTATACAGCATGATTATTGACGCACCGATAGAAGCGGTTTGGGCATTCTTAAAGGATTTTGATCACTGGGCTCCGCTCATACCCGGATATGTCACTCATAAAATATGGAACTCAAGAAAATCAAGCTGGATCTTTACAACCGAAATCGGGGTGATTAAGAAAAAGATAGAATTTGACCTTGAAATCCACAGCATGCATGCTCCGAGAAGCATTACTTTTCAAGTAGAGGGAACGAATGAAGGCTTTATCGGGCATGGAAATATTGAGGCGAAAAAAATGAAAAGAGGACGTACCTTTATTACCGCAAGTCTAGATCTCCAAGCAACAGGTCCACTTGCTAAATTAATAAAACCACTGCTTAAATCCAATCCCCCAAAAATTACACAGGAATTCAAAGAAGAAGTAACCGCTCGAATTCACGCCTACCACAATGGATAGTTCGGTACCAGGTACCGAGTGTTATTGATTTTTCTAAGTAGGAGCAACGGGGCGGCGAAGACAAAAAAGACCGTCTTGCATTCTAAGCATGAGCATGCTAGAATAAAAAGCGGTCTGACGTCTTTTTTATTAATTTTATTTAAATATCTATAAATATCCTATAATAACATTATCATAAATTTAATTGGTTGTCAAGCAATAGGAAATAAAGAAAACGTTCGGACCAGAAAAAAATGATGTGGAGCGTGATTTCATGAGTGAAGAACAATTGGAAAGAGAACAAGAGCAGAGACGCGTACAGAAACTTGCCGTAGAAATTCAAGATAGAATAGATACATTATCACATCATGCAAGCAAAATCAGTTCGGATGCTCATGAAATTCGTAGAACCTTTTGGAACGATGTCACGGTGAATGTGGATGAGCCGGATGATTTTGAAGAAACTTTTTATAGCATTAAGCAGCAGGCCGATCTCTTATCCGAACGAGAAAGAAGTGAGAAGCAGCTTAAAAAGACAATTAAAACCCTGTCCAGATTAAAGGAATCCCCTTATTTCGGGCGGGTCGATTTCATTGAGGATGGAGAAAGCTCGAGTGAGTCCATCTATTTAGGTATTACCTCTTTTATGGATAAAGAAGAACAAAATTTTCTCATCTATGATTGGCGCGCACCGATTTCCAGTATTTATTATGACTATGCACCTGGCCCTGCTCAATACGAAACCCCATCTGGCTTAATAAAAGGGGAAATGACGCTAAAACGGCAATTTATTATTAAAGACGGTCGCATTGAAGGGATGTTCGATACAGGAGTAACGATTGGGGATCAATTGCTTCAGGAGGTCCTTGGAAATAATGCCAATGCACAAATGAAGACGATTGTGGCAACCATTCAAAAGGAACAAAATCAAATCATTCGCAATGAAAAAAATAAATACTTAATCGTCCAAGGAGTTGCGGGAAGTGGGAAGACCTCTGCGGCACTTCAGCGGGTCGCCTACCTTTTGTATCGTCATCGTAAAACACTTTCTGCACAAAATATCGTCCTTTTTTCCCCGAACCCCCTTTTTAATAGCTATGTGTCAACGGTGTTACCTGAGCTTGGCGAGGAAAATATGCAGCAAACAACCTTTATTGAATACCTTGGAAGCCGAATCGGGAGAGGACTATTACTTGAGGATTCCTTTAGTCAGCTGGAATACTTGCTGAATCATGAGGACACCTCTGAATACAAGGCTCGGGAAGAAAGCATTCGTCTTAAATCGAGCTTAGCATTTAAGGAGAAGCTTGATGATTATATAAGAGCATTGGGGACAGAAGGATTGGAATTTAAGGATATTTCGTTAAAAAGTGAGGTGCTCCTATCGAATGAGCAGATGAAAGAACAGTTTTATTCGTATGAAAAAGGAATTTCATTATGGCATCGGATGGAATTATTGAAGGATTGGGCTGTAAAGGAATTGAGGCGGCGAAAGAGACTAGAGCGTCGAAAGGACTGGGTCAAGGAAGAAGCGCAATTTTTAGATAAGGAAGATTTTCTGGAAGCCTTTAAAACGCTGCAGAATAAAGGGAAGTATAATGAGGATTCCTTTAATGATTTTGAGTTGGAAGAGAAGCTGCTCTCGGAGATCGTGGTGAGCCGCTATTTTAAGCCGATTATGACTAAGGTTAAACGGCTTGGTTTTGTAGACTATCGCAGGATTTATGAGAATTTCCTTAGGAAGATGTCTGATATCTATTCCCTTCAAAAAATCGGGCAGGGTGAAATTCCCTATGAGGACGCCACTCCATTTGTCTATTTAAAGGATAAGATTGAGGGGACGGTTTCTTTTTCTTCGATCCGCCATATATTTGTGGATGAAGCTCAGGACTATACACCTTTTCAGTTTGCTTATTTTCAAGAGCTATTTCCTAACAGCAAAATGACCCTCCTTGGTGATATTAATCAAGGAATCTTTTCCCATTCTAATGGAGTGGAATCCTTCTTACCGCAAGCTATGGAGGGGGAAGAAGAGAGAATTATTTTAACAAAAAGCTATCGCTCAACTAGACCTATCGTTGAGTTCACGAAAAGAATCCTGAAGGATGGAAGCCATATTGAACCCTTTAACCGAGACGGCTCTAAACCGACGTACACCACCTGTGCGAATGAAGATGAGCTTGATGCGAAGGTACTCGAGTTATTAAAGGCGCAAACCTCTCACAAAACCGTTGCCATCATTTGTAGGACTGCGATGGAAAGTGCTGCAGTATATGCAAAACTAAAGGATCATGTGGAATTACGTTTAATTGAAAAGGGGACGATTACCTTTGAAAGAGGACTGCTCGTCATTCCAAGCTATTTGGCAAAGGGAATTGAGTTTGATTCCGTTATTCTCTATGATGTATCTGGATATAGCCGAGAAAGTGAAAGAAGACTTCTTTATACAGCATGTACAAGAGCAATGCATGAGCTGCATCTTTTTTCAACGGGAGCTGAAAGCCCACTCTTAAAAGAGGCTATGGAATATGTAGAAAAATCGCAGGGGTAAATCCCTGCGATTTTTGATCACCAATTGAAGTTCGCAAATGGGTCCGATGTTGGCTATTCGCATAGACCTAATAGACGGTCACGATCACACCATCGATATTGTTGCCTGAGATTTCATATTGCCTATTTGCAGGGACCTCGATGGTAGTCGTTTTTGAAATCGGATAATAGGAAATGGTATACTCATTTCCATTAATAGAAGCCGTTAATTGCTGCTGCTCTTTTACATATTGCAAGTATTCCTCCAAAACAAAGTTCTTTTCCTGCATAATTGCGCTATGTGGAAGTCCAACATATCGGATATGCCAAGGTTCGTATTCAATTCCAGTAATCTCCGTTTTATCCTCCGGATATCTCAGAACAAATCCATACTGCCATGCATGATCTTTAATCCATTTCCCCTCAGGTGCCACATTCATTTTCATTTTCGATGAACCAACATCAAGGGACAAGCCCAAATTATGTTCACTATGGCCGGGAGGAAGGGCATAGACAGCTCCCATTTCTTGAAAAAGCTGGGTTTGTTCCTCTAAATTCCGATACCCGCTACTGATGATAAAGTTCTCTACTCCATCCTTTTTTGCCGCTCGAACCATTTCCGTGAATTTCTGCGTGATTTCTTCAGACAGCCGGACATTTTTATCCAACAAACCGAAGTATTGTCCTACGTTTCCTTCAAACAAATTGATGACATCTGTTTGCACGCTTACAGGGTGAACCGGGTAATCATGGTTTACTAATAATAGATTTCCGTTATGGATTCCATCGGTTGTTATTTCTACTGGTTGAGTAGCCCGATTTGCAGCTTCTATTCCTTTTGTTATCTCGATTTGACTTTCAGGATTATGTACAAAAAAAATAAGCCCGAGCATTATTGGTAAAATTCCTACTATTCCCCATTTTTTCATATTGCTTTCATCCTCCTATCAATAAGTAAGACGAAAAAAAGTTAGGAATAATTCAAAAAAGGGAAAGTTTTTTTCAATTAGAAAGGAAAGGCCATCATCATTTGGTGTAAGGAATATTTTTAAGCCGAATTTAAAAGATATAAAGGAGAGTTAAGTAGAAGGAGGTTCGATAAGATGAAGCAAAAGATTGAGTTAATAATGAGCATGATTTTGATGTTGTTTTTGCCGATTTCTTCGGGGTATGCTATGGAGATTACTGAGGACGAACCATCAGTAGAAGCAGCGATTTCCGAGGGACAATATATCGTGATGACGAAGGAAGAATTTAAGAACTGGCTGTTCCGCCAGAACATCACGCGAAAAATCATGTTAATCCAGCAGCATCACACTTGGGCTCCAGCCTACAAGCATTTTAAAGGCTCTAACCATCTAAACATGCTTAAGGGCATGGAGAATTTTCATGTGAAAGAAATGGGCTGGAAGAATATCGCGCAAAATTTAACGACCTTTCCAGATGGCAAGGTCGCAGTAAGTAGGCCGCTGAATATCGCTCCGGATGGAACAATTGGTCCTAGAGCAAATTCAGCGGGGATTGCTATTGAAAACGTTGGCAATTTTGATAAAGGCTATGATGTGATGACGAAGGAGCAAAGGGATACGATTGTATATATTACGGCCTTGCTCTGCATTAAATTCGGACTGACACCATCTGTTGACACCATCACCTATCATCATTGGTGGGATCTAAAAACGAAGGAAAGAGTGCTGGACAAGGGACCGGATTATAATGTGAAGACTTGTCCAGGGACCAATTTTTTTGGCGGGAACTCAACAAAAAGTGCAAAGGAGAATTTTTATCCGCTTGTCGCACAAAAGATAGATGAGCTATTGGCGGAAATGAAAAAGGGTTCAAAGTCATGAAACATTTTGAACCCTTTTTGTTATGCCCATTCTTCTCTATTCAAATGTCTTCTAAAAAGAAAAAATTCCCAAAGGTATTGAAATATTTCCTTGATAGTGTAAAATTACACTAAATCAATACTAGCAAAAATTACATACGTAAGGCAGGGGAGTATATGGAGCCTCTATCTAGGGAAGAGAAGAAATTAATTGTCAAAAATGAATTATTTTTGTTAAAGGAAGGTCAGTACATAACACCAAAGACCTATCAAAATCTCGTCAAAGCCCATCAACAATTTTATGAAGATGTGGAGGCTCGTGAAAAAAGGACGGAAAAAGTAGAGGAGCCAGTTAAAACACTTATTCCGCAGGAGCACAGGCCTTTAGTGCCAAAACCGTTGAAGAATCTCAGACCTCAGCTGGCAAAATCAAAACTGCAGACTGAAGAAGTGCATCAACAAAAGACAGTCCAACCGAAACTAAAGCCTGTAAAGAAATTATCGGATGAGCAAATTAGAGAACGTAATATTACCTGGCTCCTAAATTTAGGCGTGATTCTTCTTCTAATTGGTGGTTTATACGTGGCGACAAGCAATTGGGCAACAATGACAAGTATGACCAAAGCAGGTTCTATTGGTCTGATTTCCATGCTTTTTTATGGAATTTCCTTTGTCTCAAAGCGGATTCTTCACATCGACAAAACGGCTTTTGCCTTCATCGTTCTTGGAAGTCTATTCCTCCCAATTTTCTTATTATCGATCGGCTGGTTCGAACTACTAGGACCGTATCTGTCCGTGTTTGGAGAAGGCCGCTACTTGTTCGGAATGATAAGTAGTTTTCTCGTACTACCAGTTTATGTCCTTTTGGCACAAAGACTATCTTCAAGGCTGTTTGTCTGGTTTTCCTATCTCACCATGTCAATTGGAACGGGCTTTCTCTTTGCGGCTTTCCACATGGAAGAGGATGGATTTTTCCTCGGGATGATGCTATTCCAAGCATTGCTGATATTTGCATACCATCGAACGAAGGCTCTTGAAAAACTTCAGCTATTTACGAAGGAATTTGTCTATTTTGCTCAAGCGAATTTAATTCTAACGACTGTGCTGATGCTATTGCTGTATCATTCCCATGCATACCTTGGTTTTAATCTCATTCTTACAGCCACTATTTATTTATCAATGGTGTATGTTACAGGAAGGAAGGAATTTCACTTCGTCTTTACGACGATGCTTGTTTTTGGTGTGTTTCAGCTAGTGGAGCACTCCTTCTTAGAACATCTCGATGCCGTCATCTATGCACTGATTGGATTCCTGTTTCTGTTAATCCCGAGCGCATTGGATGATCAATATCCGTGGAAAAAAATCTTTACCCTGACAAGCGGGGTCGTGTCTGGGCTAGCTTTTCTATTTATCACCTTTGAAGCCATTTTGATCAAATGGGGCGATCCATCTCTGACATTATTGCTCGCATACATGGTCATTGCAGGGAATTTTCTCTATTTAAGCAGTACAACAAAAAAGCTTCTGTTTCGTTATTTAACGGCTATCTTCATATCAGTGGCACTATTTGAAGGTTTGCTACTCGTAAATGAAATGGTGAGCATACGCCCATTTGTATTATTTGTTTTCTTCATCGGATGGACTATGTTTATGCTAGGAGTCTTCATAAAGGTGAAGCTATTGCTCGATATTAAGCAGCCAGCACGGGATATTGGCTGGGCGTATATGCTCATTTCGTTTTATGCAGCTATTGCGATGTATGCTTGGTGGGAGCTCGGTGTTATGTTGCTGCTTGTTTGTCTCTCTGCCTATATTAGCCTGACGAAGGAACCACGAACCGCATTCAAATCGGTATGCGAATGGCTTGTCCCACTTGCACTTGGCTTCGGCCTGGTTGCTTTTGGTGAGGAAGTAAGGCAGGCATCAGATTTTTACACTCATGAACTCGGCGCAGCCACCCATTTTATATGGGCGAGTGTAGTCCTTCTTGTAGGTCATATTATAACGAAAAACGATGCGTTAAAGATCAATCATTTTTACGCTTCTGAGGCCTTTTACACGTTGGCCCTAATAGGTGCTATCGTATTTCCGATCAATGAAGACTGGGTTCGACCGCTGATCTTTATCGGTGGAATTGCGATGTATTGGAGGCTCTTCACCTATACAAAAATTAAAGCTGTTTCCTATTTAGTTAGCGTACTGACCCTGCTATCCTATTTTGTAGTTTTGGATGCAATTGTGGATCTCGGGAAGCTTGGATTTATTTTAGCGGCAGTCCTGCTCTTTGCAGTGGCAATGCTTGTAAAAAACAGGCAGTTAGCGAGGGCCTTTGCTACCACGGGTCATATTTATTTACCATTTGCTTATCTTTTGACTCTTTTCTTATATGGGAATGATGCGGTTTGGAGCTTTCTCATCGGACTCATCATTTATGCTGTTAGTACGAGAAGGGTGGAGCAGGAGTGGAAGAAAAAACTGTTCTTATACAGTGCCTTTACCTCACTTTTTGCCGTCTTAGCAACGACAATCGCAAATGTTGAAACGATGGACGGTGAGTTCGCCTATCTGTTAACAAGTATTGTGATAACAGGATTTTGGTTTTACTCCGATCCCATCTATAAAAAAAGAACACTCTATTATCTCGTACCATTTTCCTTGCTTGGAAGTTTAACTTTTATCTCGATGTATCCGTTTGAAATGATGCCATATATCGTTAGCTTGTTATACTCCATGGGCGTGATGGTCATTCTTCATCTTGCAAAATGGGAAATCGTAACGGTGATTCCGACCCTGTTTATCTACGGGGCTACTTTACTATATTTAATATACCATCCATTTGCGGCAATAAATGAGCTGTTGACTCTTGCGGTATTTGGGATCGTCTTCTTGTTTGCGGGAAAATGGTTTTACAAAAGCCTTTATGAGAGACCATTTTCAGTGGATGTTTATACGTTCGCAGGGGTTCTATTTTTTGTCACGATGTATTTGTTTGAGCAACCAACCTTATGGACAAAGATTCTACCAGGGTTGCTCATTGCTGCTGCTATTTGGGTGCAAAGAAAACGGATTTCAGGAGAGCTGAAATGGATTCCAACCTTCCTCGCTGGTGCTTATCTGCTACAGCCTTACTATGTGTTGATCAGTGAGCTAGAGGTTCATTATCTATTATTGCGGGAAGCGTATGTTCTTCCGTTCATCGTTTTGGTAATCTATTTGCGCCGTTGTCTAAAGGGAAGGCATGAAAAGCTTACAGGTCAGCTGCAATGGGGTGTTCTTTTCATCGTATCGTTGGTGTTGGTTGTAGATGGTCTTGAGACTTCAACCATCTATGATGCACTAATTCTTGGGAGTCTCTCGTTAGTTTCGATTCTAGCTGGAGCCTTCCTACGGATAAAATCTTACTTCTTTATTGGCTCGGGTGTCCTTTTGCTCAATGTATTTATGCAAACGAGACCGTTCTGGGGGAACCTGCCATGGTGGGCATACCTTTTGATTGCGGGATCGATTCTCATTGCTGTGGCGAGCTCAAACGAATGGAACAAACAAAAGGTGGCTCGTGGAGAAACGACGATGCTTGGTGTGTTTAAGAAAAAGTTCCTGGAAATGTGGAAGCAGTGGAAATAGGAAAGCAAGGGGGCACGATTTGCAAGATTCGTGTCCTCATCAGCATTTCTGTACTCCCCGAAAATTCAAAAAAGCTGCTCCGTGCAATTTTCGCACGGAAGACAGCTCTTATTAAATCCCCTTTATTGAAAGAAAAAGATCCCCATTAATGAATAGATGATGACAGTTGAAAAGAGAACGGTCATATGCACGAGCGAGTAGACAAACATTGACTTCGCCCATTTGTTTGCATCCATTTTCTTAGAGCCATAGATGCTGAGTACAAGCCAGCCGATGCTTAGAATCAGTGCAACAAGCATCAATCCAAGGCTAAGTGTACCGAATAAGAAACTGATGGCAACCATAATGAACAAATAAACATTGGTCTGAATGTAGGTTCTCTTGACCCCCTTGACAACAGGAAGCATCGGTACATTGGCTGCTTCGTAATCTTCATGACTGCGAATCGCAATAGCGTAGAAATGAGGCATTTGCCAAATTACCGTGACGACAAAAAGTCCAATAATTGCAGGATGGGTAATGTCTGGCTGGATGGCAGCCCAGCCGATGAGTGGCGGCATGGCACCAGAAATACTTCCTACCTCTGTGTTCCAAATTGTTCTTCGTTTGGTCCACATCGTATAGGGAACAACATAGAAAAAGACTCCTAAAAAACCAAGTAATCCAGCCAGCGGTGTTGCAAGAGTAAGTATACCGACTCCGAAAATGGTCATTAGAATACTAAGCAACAACACGGTTTTTGGAGAAATTTCACCGGTCACGGTCGGGCGTTTTCTCGTCCTTTTCATGATGGCGTCAATATCCCGATCGTACAGATTATTGAGTGCACCAGCAGCAGCTATGACGAGAGTTGTCCCGATTAAGGCGTACACGATATTTGGAAATGTCTCGACAAGGTCCTTTTGGTAGGTATATAAAGAGAGGGTTAATCCCGCAAACATCGGAATCAAGTTGGATTTAATAATCCCTGTCTTGACAGTCGCTCCAATGATTTTTGACAAAGGCTGTCTCGGCAGCGCTGTTGAAAGTTGTTTTTCATTCATCACTTTGACGATGTCCTTTACGTAAGTATTTGTAAGTTAAGATTTTTATTGTCCAATATTAATTTTACCATGTTTGTGAGAAAAATCACTACTTTTGCTTGAACATTTCTTCTTTTGCCTAAAAACCAAATTATCGATCCATCCATTCTTCATCTAAAATTGCATAGTAATATTCATCCCACCACTCGTCGCCATGAGGGATACATTTTTTAAAGTAACCTTCCCTTCGCATCCCGATTTTCTCCATCACTCGGTAGGAAGGGGGATTCTCAGGCTGGCAGGTGGCAATAATGCGGTGGGCCTTCAGATTTTCGAAACCATAGTTCAAAAGGGCATAGGCTGCTTCTGAAGCAAAGCCTTTGTTATAATATTTTGGATTAAATACCCAGCCAATTTCATATGTATGATCACCAAAGCATTTGTGAAACACCATGTGACCGATCAGCGTGTTTTCCTCCAATAGAATGACTGGAAACTTCTGCGGCTCATCTCCCATATTTTGTCTTACGAAAGCCTTTGCATCCTCTTCTGAAAAAACTCCCTCAGGGATAAATTTCATGACCATTTTGTCAGAAGTATACTCATGAACGGATTTCCAGTCTTCAAAAACAAATTTGCGAATGAATAATCTTTCAGTCTTTACATTCATACAACTCCTCCTCTATGACTACTTTATCTCTTCGTGGGAATTTTGAAAACTCTTAAATTTGATACCGAAGAAATTGAGCAAGATTGAAATGTACACAATTTCAATTTTGCTGTTCATTCTATACCTGAATGTTCTTCTTGTTAAAAGTCTTATGAAACAGGGAGCAAATCTTCTAAAATAGGGGATGTTTTTTGTTGTAAAAATATTGTTGAAGTCTGTCGATAAAACAATTGTGTTAGTTCAATATTTAACTAGGCCAAACAAAACCAGGAGGAAGCATCGATGAAGTCAACAGTAGCTAGAAAATTGTATTTTGGTTTTTACATGATTATTGCATTCATGATAATTATGGGAGTTTTATCACAGTTAATTGTTAGAGATATTGATAAAGAATATCAAAATCTCATTGATGACCGCGTTTATAAAGTATCTGTTGTTAAGGATTTAATGAACAGCCAAAAGGATCAAACCATCGGGCTTAGAGGCTACCTATTATATGGAGACAAGAATTTTCTTGAATCCTATGAAGAAGCTCAAGGAAGGGTAGCGGATAATCTCTCTAAACTCGAAAGCTCTATTCAATCAACAAATGGGAAGGAGCTGCTAGAACGATTAAATATTAGTATCGATGAGCTTGCTACTACGACTATGAAAAGTATTGAAGCGAAAAGCAACGGTGATAATGAGAAAGCTTTGATGTTAGCACAGGCTGGAAGGGATAGGGTCGAAGCATTGCAGGCTGCTGCTAATGAATTAATAGATTTGCAGACTCAGGAAATGGATAAATCCAGGAAAGGGATCGATGGTAAGATTAAGGGTACTGAAATATTCATCTATATCATTATGTTGGTTTCATTCATTCTAAGCGGGATTATCGCATCTTTCATCAGTCGTTCCATTTCCAAACCTATAAACCAAGTAAGCGATGTATTGAAGCATGTTGCCGCTGGTAACCTGACAATAGAGCCATTGAAAATAAAAAATCGTGACGAGGTTGGAACGATGGTGAATCACTTGAATCAAATGATAGAGGACCTGAATGAAGTGGTAACAAAGGTAAATGGCGCTTCTCTTGATGTTGCTAGTCAGTCACAGGAATTATCAGCAAGCTCAGAGGAAAGCACTGCCGCATCCCAAATGCTCGCAGAAATTGCTCAGACCAATGCATTGGGAAGTGATAATCAGCTGAATGTCATTAATAAAATGTCAATCTCTGTATCAGAAATGACGGCTGGTATTAATCGCATTACAGGGAGTAGTCATGAAATGCTACAAGCAAACAACAAAGCAGCAGATTATGTTAATAAAGGATTTAAAACGGTTGAAACTTCATCTACACAGATGAATGAACTGAACACAGCGATGGATGAAATTTCCGAAATCGTGGAAGCCCTCAGTCAAAAATCCGATGAAATTAGCAACATTACCAATATCATAAATGGAATTGCTGACCAAACGAACCTACTTGCTCTTAACGCAGCGATTGAAGCGGCAAGAGCAGGTGAAGCAGGGAAGGGCTTTGCCGTTGTCGCCGATGAAGTTCGCAAGCTGGCAGAACAATCTAAGGATTCCTCCAACCAAATCGCCCAGATGATCTCGAGCATACAGCATGGGATTAGTGAGGCGCTATCTTCAATTGAAAATGGTAATAAGCTTGTTGATTCAAATTTAGCCTCTACCAATGAAACGCTTCAAGCTTTTGGGCTCATTGAAGGAGCATCTAAAGATGTAACTGAAAAAATCAATACTGTCGCAACAGCATCGGAGCAAATGAACGCTATTACCGAAGGAATTTTGAAAGCCATTGAGGAAGTGCAAGCAGAAGCAAAAGAGGTCTCTAGCAGATCAAATGAGGCGAGTGCAGCAACAGAGGAACAGGTGGCAACGATGGAACAAATCTCAGCCAGTGCGGAAAATCTGGCGGCTTTATCTGAACATTTACAAGCGATCGTAGCCACTTTCAAGATAAAATAGTATAGCAAATAAAATTGAGAAGGGGGCGCCCCTTCTCGATTTTTGTATAGAAAGAATAGGAAGCTTACAGCCACTCTTCTGGAACAGTAGTATTGTCAGCAATAGCAAATGCAGCATTTGTGATAGCTTGTGCCAGTGTATTTCCTGAACCGCAGAAATGATTAAAGCAAACCTCAAAATCCTTCACCACTTGATAGCTAAAGCCTAACTCTTCTAATCTAGTAACGACAAGTTTGGCATGCTCAAGGTTCTCATCTGGACGGAAGTTTTCAATGAAAATTTCCTTTTCATGATCGTACCAACGATCCCATCGATTCAGTTTCCAATCCATTATTCTTCTTGCAATGACTTCGATTTTGTCCATACTCTCACCTCATTTTTCGCTTCCATTATTTTAGCATAGAGTGATGGAGCATTGACAAAAATGAAAGAAAAAAGCTCTCGAGAAATCTCGAGAACTTCAAATTAGCACAGCTGGCGCCAAATTCGATTGCTGCTGGAAGAGGTTGAGTGAACTTCAACGAGCGAATAGGCTGCGTTCGTTATCGCTTGTGCGAGCGTTTCACCCTTTGCTTTTACATCATTAAAGTAAACCTCTGAATTCCCATTTTTCTTAAAAGTGAAGCCTAATTGCTCTAGTCTTTCTACGATGATCATGGCATGATCGAGATTCTTCTCTGGCTGGAAGTCCGAATCATGAATAAATACATTCCTTTCACTGTCATACCATCGATCCCATCTGTTCAAAGCCCATCCTAAAATTCTCCGCGCAATCGCGTCGGTTTTGTTCATCTTTCAATACCTCCAAATCATTGTTATATAACAAAACATACAATTTTATTTAATTATATAACAGAAATTTGGTTTTTGGTACTGTTTTTTAGAAAAAAGAAGACACTTTGAGTTAATTCAAAGTGCCTTCTCACTAACTACACTATTTGTAAAATCTCGGTCGGTGAATATACCATATATTCCGGCCTTGCACCTTCAATTACCTCAAAGGCGTCATACCCCCAGGATACCCAAATGATTGGAATCCTAGTTTTTTTACAAGCTATGATATCGCGATGCTCGTCACCCACGTACATGACCTGAGAAGCATCTATGTTTTTCTCTGTCATAAATCGACGTAAAAGTCGGTCCTTTCCAAAAATCCTGCTAGAGCAAAGTACCTCAGAAACAGTCGTTATATCATTTCGACTTAAAAATTCGTGGATAATTTCTTCAGAATTCGATGAGATAATGGCTATTTGATAACCTTTCTGTTCCAGTTTATCAAGCAATTCCTTAATCCCATCGAATAACATGACTTCATGCAAGGATTCTTTGTACAGCTTGTAAAAATGAGACATAATGAACGGCAATTTGTACATTGGAAAATCTAACATTTTACTTCGTTCACGAATTGATAGCTTCTGCATTGCCTCTATTTCATTTTCCTTGATTTTCTTAAAAGAGTTCTCTTCTGCTAGCTTATTCCAAGCCGTGATAAATACTTTCTTTGAATCCACAAGTGTTCCATCAAAATCAAATACAACAAATTTTATCATAAACTTACTCCCCAAAATGATTATTGATTGATCCAGTATTCAGAGCAATCTTTACTTCGTTCCATGAATCCATATTCTATGAAGTAACGTCTTATCGTTGCAAAATCATAGAAAATGGTCTTTAACACCTCATTGACTTCTGATTCTGTATATTTTTTTCCCACTTCAAATCGTTTAATGATATGCTGCAGTATTACAAGCTTGCGTTTTTCCTTGCTTGGAAATGAATCAAGCGGCCCATTTGGTCCCTGCTTAAAATAAGTGTTCAAAATTTTCTCCTTTTCATCTTTCGTGACTGCATATCTATCATCCACCATTTTTGCCCCCTTATGAAAAGGTACAAAATCATGATTCGTATCCTTTTCTGTCTTTAATAGAGTCATAATAGCCAAAAAAACCTTTGCCTGCTTTTCTTTTTCTTTCAGCTTGAACCGATGGTTTCGAATGGTTGAAGCACTACCGCCATTTATTTCCACGATTTCTTTGTCTGATAATCCTTGTCCGAACAGATGAAGCAGCTCACGTTGATGCTCGGAAAGTCCAGTGTACTTCTTATCCATTCCCAATAGGTAATTGAACATGGAAGGGTGGTTGTTTTTCATGTGTTGATTGATCGCTTTTCTAGCTTCTAGAAAGATCTCTCTATCTATTTGTGGGTAGAGAACCCCATCCTCATACTTTTGACCACAAATTAGACATATGTATTCTTCTGTGCTTTCATCAAAAACATAGCCATCCGAAAGCTCCTCGACCGAGGCATTCCAAAATTTTTCTTCATCAAGCATTTTTATAGACACCACTCAATAATGTTTTGTTATTTATAGACATTATATATTTTTGTTTACTTTTATTCAAGTGCCATTAATGTGAATAAATTGAAAAGAAGCCTCCAGTATTTACTGGAAGCTTTAATATTATTAACTCGTCCAACTTTCATGCTATGCTGGTCTACTTCATCTACAGTTGAAAATCCAATGTAGCTTGGAATTAACCGTAGTCAGAATTAAAGGGGAGAGGGGAACCTCGCTATTTCGAATCTAGTACTATTTCCTCCTGGTTCATTCTCACGGATGAACCCTGGTGTACTACTTTGTGCAAAAACCTCCACCCGATCACCAGCTTGCAATTGAAGAATTGTCGCAACGGATACGACATTTGAGAAGTTTACGCCACCACCGAAAAAGTCATTATCTGTTGAAATGGCAGGATTTCCGTTCACACGGATTTCTACCCGCGCCCGATAATCCACATTATTATTATCTGGGTCAAACGAGATCGTTCCAATGATTTGATATACCCCGTCCTGTCTCGGCGAAAACGTAGAATTTGCTGGATTATACTCATTGTTCAAATCAAAATCTTCGTTTTGGAAGCGTACTTTGACAAAGGTGTTTGCAGGAACTCTTTGGTCAGCATTGCTTGTCGCACGAGCTGCAGAAGGACGAGCTCTATCGAAGCATTGGTGGAAAATCTTTACGTTAATATTAGGGAAAAGATGTGAAAGATGAGAGAGATGCTTCTTCCTATCTCTAAGGCTTTCAAACAGTAAGCTCATTATTTTAGCTCCTTTCTTTTAGTATGGTATAATATATGCTATTTTTGTAGACTGGAAAGGACGGGTGACAGAAGATAGTAGCATATTTTTCGGTAGAGGAGTTTGTCTTGTATAATCTACAACCGGAATTGTGGTCAACACTACTGTGCCAGATCACTAGAATAAATAACGATAAAAAAGGAGAGCACAAAAGTGTTCTCCTGAAAATCCTATTTTTAATATTACTGAGCAGTCACGCCACCATCAATGACAAACTCAGAGCCAGTTGAGTAGCTGGACTCATCCGAAGCAAGGAATACGACAAGATTTGATACCTCTTCTGGTTGAGCTACCCTTTGTAGAGGGAGAGTTTTGGCCCATGCTTCAACAGCATCCTTTACGTCTTCCTGGATAATCATAGGCGTGGCTACGGCTCCAGGGTGAACAGAATTAATACGAATCCCATGTTGTGCAAACTCAAGAGCTGCTGCCTTCGTCATTCCTCGTACTGCAAATTTCGTATCCGTATATCCGACAGCTCCGCCGACAAGTCCATTGACCGATGAGATATTAATAATAGAAGCGCCTGCTACTTTTTTCATAGAAGGGATCACAGCCTTCATTCCAAGAAAGACGGAAACCTGATTGATGTCCACAATGCGGCGATATTCTTCTTCTGTTATCTCCAAAATACTTTTGCTCATTGTAATTCCAGCATTGTTGACTAATATATGTACTGGGCCAAATGTTTTTTCGGTCTCCTCGACTACATGCTGCCAATCAGCAGACTTGGTCACGTCATGCTTGATGAATTTTACATTTTCACCCAACTCATTAGCTAACGCTTGCCCTTCCTGTTCAAGAATATCGGTGAAAACAACCTTTGCGCCTTCTTTAACAAACATGCGCACATGAGACGCACCCATTCCGCGTGCTCCTCCAGTAATAATCGCAACCTTACCTGATAATCTTTCCATTGTCATTCCTCCCACAAAATAATTCGTACAATTTAATATAACATTTCTATGGAAAAATTATCAAAAATAATGGTAGAAATTACTCAAAATATGTCGTATTTTTGATACAATTAGCTTAAATATTTTGATTTGTGGAGAAGGATAATTAATATGAATGTAAATTTTCCGGGAAAATTAGGTAAAAGACTGTTAACTTCCATGATCGTTTCAACTGTTGTGATTGTAATTGTCGTCATTGTTTCTACCTATGGTGTTCGATATTTCTTAAATGTAAATATTCAGGGTCAAAGAGCGTTAGATAGTATTGAGGGTTCAACTAATGAGCTATTTAAAGCGCTAATCGACCAAGAGACAGGGCAACGGGGATATAACCTGACAAAGGATGTTTCATTCCTTGAACCCTACAACAAAGGTGTGTCTGCTTTTTCCGAGAGTTCGGAGGCACTTCTTCAAAAAACCACTGCTTTTTCTAAACTAGACGAAGAAGCTAAGAAAGTAATTGAACTTGGGCATTATTGGCAGGAGCATTATGGGGAACTACTTGTAGATCAAGCTGAAGAAGGAAAGGAACCGAATGTCGAATTTATGTTTGAGGGTAAACAGGCTATTGACCATTTTCGGATTGAAGTTGATAAACTGGCAGAGCAAATTGAGGCTGAGAGAAGTATTGTGAGAAATTCGATGCAAATGAGAATTAATGCTACGCTCGGCACTTTGATGTTCCTTTTAATCGGGATTGTTCTCATTAACCTTTGGATCAATTTTCGGCTTCTCAAATCCGTTATTAGACCAATTGTTGAGTTAAGTAGAAGTGTTAAGCACTATACGAACCATGATTTCTCACAGCCGATTCCCTCTTATCAAAAAGAAGACGAATTATTCGAATTGGTTCAAAATGTGGATTTGATGAGGAAAGAATTATCCAATAGCATTCATACCCTCGAGCAAAAGGTGAATTTTGATGAGCTGACAGGGCTTTACAATCGACGCTTTTTTAATGAGTTCATGGTTAGAGAGTGGGAAAGTGCAATGGAGTATGCCGAGCCTTTTTCATTGATTATTTGTGACATCGATCATTATAAAAGCTATAATGATACTTTTGGACATCTTGCAGGGGATGAATGTTTGAGAACCATTTCCAAGCTGCTCCAATCCTATAATCATGATCCTCTTAATCTAGCGGCACGATACGGTGGGGAAGAGTTTGCGATAATCCTCCTGCTACGTACGGAAGAGGAGGCTTTGGTGGTTGCAGAAGAAATTAGAAAAGGAATTGAAGATTTACAAATTCCACACCCAGCTTCTCCAACAAGCAGTTATGTGACCGTCAGTTTGGGAGTGGCTACCATCGTTCCAACGGAAAGTATGGTGCCAAATAATATCATTCAGTTGGCGGATGAGGCGATGTACAAATCCAAGCAAAACGGCCGAAATCGTGTAACTGCTGCACACTTGTTGAATGTTTAAATCATCGTCGACGAAAGTCTGGTTTTCTTAACACATATACATAAGAATAACATGACTTATTGGGGGAATGGCATGCAGGAATTCGTAGGAAAATGTATTCGGTGTGAGAAGGATATTTATTGTTTGGATGGATTCTTAAACGGAATTGTCGCTGACAAGGGGCAGCTTCTCTGTTTTGATTGCGAGAAGGAGGAGGGGGAGATCAGCATCTAAAGGGGATGCTGATCTTTAATCAAGGCTTTTTTCTCAAGAAAAGCTCTATTTTAAACAACCTAATCCATTATTTGGACAAACCCTTCAAAATCGTCTGGATATTCCACTTCATCATCGAAATGTACGTATCTCCATCTTCACCGGGATGCCCTAATGAGTCTGTAAAGATCTTGCCCAAGATAGGTACATTTGTTTCGGCGGACACGGCTTCCATGCTGCGTGGGTCAATACTTGTTTCTAAAAAAAGCCCCTTAATATTCTTTTCTCTGATGATATCGACAATCCTAGTTATTTGCTCAGGGGTTCCTTGGTTTTCCTGATTAATTTCCCAAATATATTCTGCATCAAAATCGTATGCAGCACAAAAATACTTAAAAGCCCCTTCACTTGTCACAAGAATGCGGTCTTTTCTTGGAATTTTCGAAAATTCTTTAATGGCATCCTTGTGCAATTCTTCTAATTCAGCAATATATTTATCTGCATTTTTCTTATATTCCACTGCGTGATTAGGATCGACCTTTATGAGGCCATCACGTGCATTTTCGGCGTATTTAATCCCATTTTTGATATCCAGCCATGCATGGGGGTCCTCTTCACCCTCTTGCCCCTTAGTTGTTAAGTACTTTGCCTCGACACCTTTACTCATAAGGAAAACAGGGGCATCCTCACCGTCTTTTCCTGCTGTTTCTAATAACCGATTAAACCATGAATTACCCGCTTCTAAATTCAAGCCATTATAAAAAATCGCATCAGCATCGGTTGCTTTTTGTACGTCAAGGGGGAGGGGATCGTATTCATGAGGATTGGAGCCAATGGGAGCTAGGCTATGAATTTCCACTAAATCACCGCCGACATTCTTCACAATATCATAAATAATTGAATAAGTTGTCACAACCTGGACCTTATCCTTCCCATTGGATTTCGTTTTTTCCTGATCATTGTTACAAGCAGCAAGAAAAACAACAGATAGACATATGAAGCACAGCCATACAAAACGTTTTTTTAGCATTTCCTTTTTTCCTCCTAAGTTAATGAAGCTCTTTTCCTCTTTATGCGCAATGCTTTCCAAATGATTCCGTGTTTTGGAGATAACAAGAATACGAGAATAAAAATCGCTGTCGCCGCTAAAACAATGGTTGCCCCAGATGCGAGATTATAAGTGTAGCTGAAATAAAGGCCAATGACAGATGAAATAACACCCATCCCGGCAGAAAGAAAAATCATCATCCAAAGTCGTTCCGTAAGTAAATAGGCTGCGGCAGCTGGTGTAATTAGCATTGCTACGACGAGTACAATGCCAACTGTTTGCAGGGAGGCAACCGTTACCATCGTAAGCAAGGTCATGAGAAAATAGTGAATAAAGCGGACGGGAAGGCCGTATGCTGCGGCCATCGTTTCATCAAAGGAGCTGGCCAAAAGTTCCTTATAAAAAAGATAAACGGCTACCAACACGAGGAACCCGATTCCAACGGTAATCCACATATCAGAAGATCTCACTGCTAACACATTTCCAAACAAGATATGATACAAGTCAGTGCTGCTTTTTAACATCGTAATCATAATAATTCCCGAGGCAAAGGCTGCTGTGAACATGATACCAATGGATGTATCGTGCTTAATCCGGCTGTTTTGTGTCACAAACCCAATGGCAATGGCCGTTAAGACCCCGCTAAAAACAGCGCCAAAGAAGAAATTGATCCCGAATAAATAGGAGATTGCCACCCCTGGCAGTACGGCATGGGATATTGCATCTCCCATAAGTGCCATTCCTCGAAGAATAATGAAGCACCCTACCACTCCGCAAATAATTCCTACTATGCTAGAAGTCATTAATGCTTTTTGCAAAAAACCATAATGCAACACAGCTTCAAAAAAGGTCATGGCATCGACACTCCCATCTCATTCAACCAGTTGAACTGGCTGCTATATGCACGACCAATGACTTCGGGCTGAAACACTTCTGCGACAGTGCCAAATCCAATTAACTCCTTGTTCAAAAGGATGAGTTGGTCGAAATAATCATTTGCTTTGCTTAAGTCATGGTGTACCACAATGACGGTTTTTCCACTTCGACAAAGCTCCTTTAAAATTTGGACAATCGTTTCCTCACTAGAGACATCCACACCAACAAATGGCTCATCAAGGAAAAAGATTTCCGCATTTTGCGCAAGCGCCCTCGCTAAAAAGACACGCTGCTGCTGTCCACCAGACAACTCCCCGATCTGCCTTCTTGCAAAATCCTTCATCCCAACTCGCTCTAGACAATGGAGTGCCCATTCTCTTTGCTTTTTCTTCGGACGTTGAAACAACCTTAGGAGCGGGTAGGTCCCAATTAACACAGCATCCAAGACTGTAATTGGAAAATCCCAATCAATATCACTGCGCTGGGGGACGTATGCAACCTTTTTGCGAACTTCTTTCATATTTTTTCCAAGAATCTTGATGCTGCCTTTGTCAGAAGGAATGAGGTGTAGCATGGATTTGAGAAAAGTAGATTTACCTGCCCCATTTGGGCCGATAATGCCTACCAGCTTTCCGCGTTCTACTGACAGACTTACCCCTTTAACAGCTTCATTTCCATAATAAGAAACATGAAGATCTTCAATGATAATTACTGAATCGATCATAGCGAATCCTCCTTAAAAACTTGTTCTGCTAGTAAAAAAAGTACTTTTCATTTGGCTATAGACAATAAATATAGATTAATAAAATAATTTTGCCCTTATGCAAATTATATGCAATTGATAAACATTGTCAACAGGGAAAATGGAAATTTGCAAAAGTTGGGTATTTAGGAGGGATAATAAAAAGAGCAGCCCCATAAATGGGTGCCGCCATTATGTTTATATTTATTGAGGTTTTTCACTGTTCTGCTCTTGAATGGGGATCCTTCGATTTGTGGTATTTGGGCATGTAGCCTTCCCATTATCATCAGGCCCTGTAAGGGTATTTCTCTTGTCGAGGACTTTCCCAGTGAATTCAACAGGATTACCGTTTCGCATGATTTCACCTCCAGTACTTAAGATGGCTTTTTAGAGGAGGTTCTAGCCAGAAAAAAAGAAGCAGGGGGATTCCCTGGCTTCCTAAAGTTTGAATTTTCCTATCTGTCCTTGCAACTCGTCTGCCAATTGTGACAATGATTGCGAAGATGCTGTGATTTCTTCCATTGAGGCTAGCTGCTCCTCTGAGGCTGCGGATACATTTTGTGTCCCAAAGGCTGCTTGATTTGCGACTTCCTTGACGAGCTCTGCCGAATTAACTACCTTTTCGACTGCTTCAGACATATTTAGGATGGCGCTATTTACTTCTTTAATGTTTTCAGTTACATCTAGGATACTTTCATTTATTTGTTTAAAAGATTCACCTGCGGTATGAACTAGATTGATTCCATCCTTAACTTCGCTATTTGTTGCTTCCATGGAATACACCGCTCTGTCAGTTTCCTCCTGAATTTTAGCAATCAGATTTGAAATTTGTTGGGCTGATTGAGAGGATTGTTCTGCCAGCTTACGAACCTCATCAGCGACAACAGCAAAGCCCTTACCTTGTTCTCCTGCTCTTGCTGCCTCAATAGCAGCGTTCAAAGCAAGAAGGTTCGTCTGGTCGGCAATTCCTGTGATCACAGTTACAATTTGTCCAATTTCCTTTGAGCTTTCACCTAATCCCCTAATAACTTCCGCCAGCCCATTCACAGATTCATTAATGGAATTCATTTGCTTGACAGAAACGGCGATCGCTTCGTTTCCTTCCTGAGCCTTTTCAGTAGCAATGTTAGAGGTCTGGATGGAGCTTTCTGAATTGGCTGATATTTGAATAATACTACTTTGAATTTGCCCGATCACTCCTTGAGTTTCCGAGACATTATGCACTTGATGTTCCGCACCAGCTGCAAGCTCCTGGATCGTTGTTGTGACTTCTTCTGTAGCCCTACTACTTTGCTCGGAGCTAGCCGATAGCTCCTCAGCAGAAGCTGCGACCTGCTCAGATGACATTTGAACCTGTTTTACAAGTGCTTGAAGATTCACTACCATTTTATTAATTGCAGCTGACAAATGACCAATTTCATCTTTTGTCGACTTGTATGGGATTGGTTTAATGGTCAAATCACCTTCTGCGACACGATCCGCAACCTCGGTTACATTCTGGAGTGGGCGCATTTTGACTTGCAGAGTGACAAATGAAGCAATAGCACTAACCGAGAGGATGGCAATGACGGTGACCACGACAATGAGATTTTTTATCATTTGCTTGTATGTATCGTCCATATGACCTTGAGCGAAAGCAGTTAATCTTTCATTAAATTCGTCTAGGTATTCGGTTATCTGTTCTTTTCCAGCCTTGTATTGATCGCCAAAAACCAATTCTCTAGCCTGATCAAATTGATTTCCCTCTACTGCTTTGATGGCCCTAGCTTCCAGTACAGCGAGGGCATCTGATTCAGCCTTTGCTTTTGATACTAGCAAAAATAAATCAGCAGGGATTTTCAATTCCTTTAACCTCTTCATGACATTTTCTCTAGTTTGGGTTTCATTGATCTCTTTGTTATATAGATCAAGATATTCCTTTTCACCGAATTGAGCATAGCTTCGCACCTGAGTCGATAAGAAATTAGAGGTATCGATTAATGTATCCGAAAGCTCACCTAACTCCATTGTTTCGGTAATCGCCTTTGTCCTCTCACCCATTGATTGATAAAACAAGAAAAGGGAACCAAAGGATAGCAATGTCAGGACGATAATCAAAATACTTGTTAATCGGGTCAATGTTGACAGTCTCATTAAGTTCACTCCTAAAATATTATTTTTCCTATATCACCCATTATTCCCAGGACTATTATACTGGAATAAAAAAGATGCAAACATAGGGATTTTCCCTATATTTCTTCTGGATTGCATAGTTGGTAATTTTAGGGGGGAATTACAAATGGAGGTGATCGAAATGCCAGCCCATGCATTTGAGGCACTAATAAAATATTTGCAAAGTCTATTTGACGAAGAGCCAAAACCGTCTTTACATGTCGGAGAGGTCATGTCCAGTTGGACATACTTGGCAGTTTTGGAGGAATCTGTTGCGCTGGAACAATTAGGAATTAACACAACAGAGGATCCTGAGCTTAAGGAATTACTTCATAAAACAATGGGTGGGGCAAGCTCTCAGGCCACGAGATTAAAGGAATTTCTACAAAAGGAAGGGGTGCCCTTGCCGCAAGCATCAGAGCCGAAACCATTATCGGAACCAAGTGCCATCCCGCTTGGTGCAAAGATGACGGATTCCGAGCTTGCTAATTCGGTGAGTGTCAAGCTTGCAACCAGTGTAACGATGTGTGCAACGGCTGTGGCCCAAGCAGTACGAAATGATGTGGGGGTTATGTTTTTGGAGTTTCAGTCAGAAGCGGTACGCTATGGCTCCATTCTTAAAGCATTGATGAAAAAGAGAGGTTGGATTAAAATCCCTCCTTACTATCATCCTCCTGGAGAACCAAAATCGTAAGCGAAAGGTCCCTAATAGCGAAGGGACCTTTTGCATCTGGTCGAAGACGATAGAAAAAAGAATAAAGTATACTAAAATATCAATCTAACAACGGAGATTATTACAAGTTGTTAAAGAATTGTAAGGATATTGCTATTATATTACAGCTTTTACAAGCAGGAGAAAAACAGATAACAGCATTTGTAATGTTATAGACGAATAGAAAAAGGGTATGGTAGTCTATAATAGTTGTTGGGAGGTTGAATATGAAAACAAGAGATGCTTACTATGATAATGCGAAATTTCTCCTTATATTTCTCGTCGTATTTGGCCACTTTATCCAATCATATATTTTTGAAGAAAAGTGGATTTACACTTTATATACAACCATTTACACATTCCATATGCCAGCATTCATATTGATATCAGGCTTTTTTGCAAAAGGGTTTCATCAGAAAGGGTATTTAGGTAAGCTGACAAAAAAACTGATTATCCCTTATTTAATCTTTCAAGGGATCTATACAATCTATTATTATTTTATACTTGGAGATTCAGGTATTGAACTGGACCCTTTCAATCCGCAATGGTCCCTCTGGTATTTAATCAGTCTCTTTTTTTGGAATGTCATGCTTTTTTCCTTTGCAAAATGGAGAGCCGGCATTTCTTTATTTTTGGCGGTTGCTTTAGGAGTGCTGGTTGGCTATTTTGATGAAATCAATAGCTATTTAAGCTTGTCGAGAACTTTTGTTTTCTTTCCGTTCTTTTTACTCGGCTATTACTTCAAGAAAGAATACTTTGATAAATTTCGTAGCATGAAATTAAGCATTGTTTCGATTTTGGTTCTCGTTTGCATCTTTGTTGGTTACTACTTGATGCCTGATTTTGATTACAAATGGCTGTTTGGCTCCAAACCATATGCTGAATTGGTTTCTTCGCAAATGATGGGTGGGTTAATCCGTTTAGGTATATATGCCATAACATTTTTAGCTATTTTTAGCTTCTTATCTTTAGTCCCGAATAACAGATATTTCTTTACAAAATGGGGGATGAGCTCCATCTATGTATACCTTCTGCATGGATTCTTCATTAAATATTTCCGAAACAGTGAGCTTGTAGGAACTCTTAATCATAATGAAGAAATCATGATCCTTTCTCTCATCACTATTTTGCTGATCGCTTTCCTTTCCAGCAAATTAATCAGAAGCATGGCCCAGCCTTTGATCGAACTGAAATCGACCTTTTTTAGAAAATATGTGATAAATATGAGCCCAAACTCTGATAGGTGACTATCCTTTGGGGCAAACTCCTAATAGGAATTATTAGGAGTTTTTTTGTGTCCTAATTGGACGGATGTTCAAAATTTTGCTTAGGAGCCATGCGGTGATGGTCAATGTAATTTATGCTTTAGTATGGTTGATAGCTCCGATGATTTGGGGAGATTGGCGAAATTGGCAAAAATATTATTCGACAATCATGTTCTTTATTATGGGAGATCTATTATATCTATATTTATTATCTGATCATTTCCCAATGTGGAAATATAATCCCCATGAGATCGATGACAACTTGGGATTAACCAATTCCCATATTTCGCTGTCGATTATCCTGATCAAATATCCAGCTACCGTTCTTTTGTACTTATCTAATTTCCCCAAAAAGGGGAGATTTAAGCAGTTTGGCTATTATCTGTTATGGGTTGGAATTTATGGGATCAATGAGATAATTGACTTGAAGCTGAATCTCATTCAGTACCATAATGGCTGGTCATTTTGGTGGTCGATGTTTTTCAATATGATATTGTTTTATTTCCTATGGGTTCATTATCGTAACCCTATCCTAGCATGGCTATTTTCCTTCGTGTATATTGCATTTTTATGGGTTGTTTTTGATGTTCCATCTACAGTGTTTAGATAGATGTGTGACAAAATTGTAAGATGCGTTCAGCAAATGTTCGGAAAATCGATTGCCAGACAAACAACTTTTCCCTAAAATAAAAGAATCTTTAATCATGTAGGGAGAACAAGTGATGTCAGAGGTTAATATTCAATTATTTAGAGCAATTAACGATTTGGGAAAAGTGTATCCACAATATAATCCAGCCATGTTTTTTATTGCCGAATATTTAGTTTTGCTGTTAGCATTAGCTACCATTGGGTATTGGTGTACCCGCAAACAAAGCAATCGAATGATGGTACTTTGTGGGGGATTGTCCTTTGTCGTTGCTGAGATTATTGCAAAAATTGCAGGGATGATCCATTTCAATCAGCAGCCATTTGCTGAATTGTCCAATGTGAATCAACTCGTTTTTAAGCCGATCGATAATTCGTTTCCCAGTGACCATACGATTATCTTTTTCTCATTTTGTATCACCTTTTGGCTTTTTAAAAGGGGCTGGGGAGTATTATGGGTGTTACTAGCTTCCATTGTCGGGATATCCCGCATTTGGGTAGGAGTGCACTATCCTGCAGATGTCTTCGCTGGCATGATCATCAGTCTTTTCTCGGCTGTACTTGTATATTATTTTTTTCCTAGACTTAAAATGGCGCAGAAGATCTTAACCATTTACGAAAAAGGAGAGCAAGCAGCATTGACTCCCTTTATTAAAGGAAAAAAATCGAAATCGAAGGATATGTGAGCATTTCTACTCTATGTAGAGATGCTTTTTCAATTTGGTCATTTAAATAATCATTTGATTGTATGTGTGAATAGGATATAATATATTCAAGTCGATGCTTGAATGAAAGGGAGTGTGGTTGAGTGCAGGGGAAGGATACTTGCGACATCTATTGCTATGATGAAGAAAAAGTGAATCGAATTCAGCAGTTGATGACAAATGTCGATTTGTTGAAGGTCGCTAAACTGTTCAAGGCTTTATCAGATGAAAATAGGGCGAAAATTGTCTATTCGCTATGTGAGGATGATGAGCTTTGTGTTTGTGACATCGCCAATATTATTGGAAGCACGGTAGCAAATACCTCCCACCATCTACGTACCCTCCATAAGCAAGGAATTGTGAAATACAGAAGGGAAGGGAAATTGGTTTTTTATTCCCTTGATGATGAGCATATGAGACAGTTGATGCTGATCGGTTTAGAACATGTGGAGGAAGTGAAGGCAAATGTCTGATCATGCTGCAAAGACATACAGAGTGCAAGGACTTTCTTGAGCTAGCTGTGCAAAAACGTTCGAATCGAACGTGAAACGCCTGGAGGGTGTTTTGGATGCAAAGGTGAATTTTGGCGCATCAAAAATTACAGTTATTGGGGATGCGACGATTGAGGACCTCGAAAAAGCAGGGGCTTTTGAAAGCCTAGTATTACGTAATGAAAAGGATAAAAAAGTTGTACAAGAACCGTTTTGGAAACAGAAACAAAATTTGAAGGTTTATATAGCTGCGCTTCTGTTAATTGCAAGCTGGCTTTACGGACATCAGCTTGGTGAGGAAGCGATTCTCACAAAGGTTGGTTATGCTGCTGCAATCGTAATTGGAGGCTATACTCTTTTTATAAAAGGATTTCGTAACCTCAAGAATTTGAATTTTGATATGAGTACCTTGATGACCATTGCTGTTATTGGTGCTGCACTAATTGGTGAATGGGGAGAAGGGGCGACAGTGGTTATTTTATTTGCGATTAGTGAAGTCCTTGAACGATATTCAATGGATCGCGCTCGCAATTCGATTGAAGCGCTTATGGATATAGCGCCAAAGGAAGCATTAATCAGACGGGGAAATAATGAATTCGTCGTTGAAGTAGAGGATATTCAAATTGGTGATATTCTCATCGTAAAACCGGGACAGAAGCTGGCGATGGACGGAATCGTGGTGAAGGGTTCGTCGACTGTTAACCAAGCTGCGATAACTGGTGAAAGTGTTCCGGTTGTGAAGGCGATTGATGACGAAGTCTATGCAGGAACATTAAACGAAGCAGGGTTACTCGAGGTGAAAGTAACGAAACGGGTTGAAGATACAACGCTTGCAAAAATCATTCATCTTGTTGAAGAAGCCCAAGCGGAACGGGCCCCTTCACAGGCTTTCGTTGATAAGTTTGCCCAATATTATACGCCCGCTATTATGGTGCTTGCGTTGCTTATTGCGGTGGTGCCGCCCCTCCTGTTCGGAGCCGAGTGGAGTGTATGGATTTATCAAGGACTTGCGGCACTTGTTGTTGGCTGTCCTTGTGCGCTAGTCGTCTCGACTCCTGTTGCCGTTGTGACAGCGATTGGGAATGCTGCAAGGAATGGGGTATTAATCAAAGGCGGTGTGTATTTGGAAGAGGCAGGGGCCTTGAAAGTGATCGCCTTTGACAAGACAGGAACTTTGACTAAGGGAGTTCCCCAAGTCACCGACTATTTGACATATGGTAAGGATGAAAACGAGCTTCTCACGATCACGGCAGCGATCGAAAAAGGCTCACAACATCCCCTTGCTTCTGCCATTTTACGAAAAGCGCAAGCAAACGAGCTGCCTTATACAAGCATGGTGGTAGAGGATTTCCAATCCATTACAGGAAAAGGTGTGAGAGCTCGAATAGGTACTGAAAGCTATTACGTAGGAAGTCCAAATCTGTTTGAGGAATTACATCAAACGATTGATAGGTCGATAGTTGATACGATCACAAAATGGCAAACAGATGGAAAAACAGTGATGGTCGTGGGATCAGAACAGGAAATTCTTGCTTTGATCGCTGTGGCGGACGAAATCAGATCCTCGTCCAAAGAAGTGATCCAAAAGCTACATGAGCTCGGAATCTCAAAAACGGTTATGCTAACAGGCGATAACAAAAGGACCGCTGAAACAATCGGGAGAAGGCTAAATGTATCCGAGGTACAAGCTGATTTGATGCCTGAGGATAAATTAACGTCTATTAAAAAGCTTCGTGACGAATATCTTCATGTTGCGATGGTGGGGGATGGTGTCAATGACGCACCGGCACTCGCAGCCTCAACAGTTGGTGTGGCGATGGGAGGCGCTGGGACAGATACGGCACTTGAGACTGCGGATATTGCTTTAATGTCCGACGACTTAAGGAAACTAGGCTACACGATTAAATTAAGTCGCAAGGCTCTCACTATTATCAAGCAAAATATCACCTTTTCCCTAGCAGTTAAAGCCTTGGCATTACTCCTGGTCGTCCCAGGTTGGTTAACGTTATGGATTGCCATCTTTGCTGATATGGGGGCAACTTTAATTGTGACATTCAACAGTTTACGACTTTTACGAGTGAAAGAGTAGTAGAAAGACAATGGACTGGTCGTTAAGCCAGTCCATTGATCCTTTCAAATTGTTATTTCAAGTATACCTTTAATGCTTGCTGCAAGGTGCCCAATGTCTTGGTCTGCTGATCAAATGAGATTCCAAGATGTACTATTTTTCGTACTACCTCAGGTCGTAATCCTGTGATCACTGTCTGACAGCCCATCATGATACAGCTATCAATGATTCTTCTTAGATGGTGAATGACGTCGGGCTCCATTTCAGCAATCCCTGATAGGTCGATGATTAATGTCTGCATACCCAATTTTCCAATCTCGGACAGAACCTTTTCTTCAAGAATGGCTGTTCTCGTAGAATCCATCGAACCGATAAGCGGTAAAATGCATACCAAGGGGTTGATTGGAATGATCGGAACGGACAATTTTTCAACTAATTCCCGATGTGCGTTAATCAAGGATTCCTTATAGGTAGAATAACTAATAAAAAATGTATTCAAAAATTGATCGACCTGGTTATTGACTTGCTGTTCTAGGTGAAAAAAATCTTTGGAATTTTGATTATTTGTTGCAAGATGGTAATCTTGGATAAAGCTCCATAGGGTCCTACGCATCGCATGCACCCATTCCAGCTTAAACGATAGGGGGATGGCATGAGTGGCCCAGGCAATTCCTTCCTGCTTCGCAAATTGGACAAGGTCATTTTCCTTCCCTTCAATGATAAAAGCAACTAGCTTATGGGCATTATTGACCAAATCGATATTCCCGATCGTGAGAATTTCATCTATTTTATGTTTTACGTTGCCTGCCTCAGTCAAGAGCCTGCTCTCAAATTCCTCGCTGCTGGTCTGAATGAATTCCTTCAACCTAAATGATTCAAAGCTCATAAGCTCCATCCCTATTCCCCCCGTATTAGACAATTTCCTCACTCAAATACCCCTTTTTTTCATCCATTAAACCTATTTTGAAGAAAATATATCCCCCTTTCGTCCTAAATATCCCATTCTTCAAAAAATGCATCCAAATAATTCTCCAATCGCTGATGTCTCTCTTCAGCCATTTTTTTGGCAATAGGGGTATTCATACTATTTTTGAGCTTCAGCAATTTTTCATAAAAATGATTAATTGCTGTGGATTTCCCTGTTCGGTATTCCTTTTTCGTCATGGAATCACGGGGTAAAATCGCCGGGTCGTAGATGAGATCTCCCTTTGCCCCCGCATAGGCAAAGGTTCTAGCAATGCCGATGGCTCCAATGGCATCTAATCGATCAGCATCCTGTACGATCTTGCCTTCTAATGACTTCATCTTTGGTTGGCCTCCGCCTTTAAAGGATATGGTAGAGATGATTTCAATAATTTCCAATTTTGTTTTCTCATCAAGTTCAACCGAAACAAGCCAATTGGATACTTTCGTAAGTCCAGCTTCCTCAGAAACATTCAGCTTTTCATCAGCCAAATCATGCAGCAAGGCGGACATTTCGCAAATAAAGGTATCTGCCTTTTCTTCGATGGCCATGTTCTTCGCCATTTTTGTCACCCTTGCGATATGCCACCAGTCATGCCCAGTTCTGTCGTTTGCAAGTTCGTTATAGACGTATTCTTTTGTTAGAGCTAAGATTTTTTCTTTTTTCATTTTCTAGTCCCCACTTGGTAAAAAGTTCATATGATCTTATAATAACAAAGTCCGTTTTCCCTAACAGAAGAGATTTCAGCAAAAAGATGATTGCTGTTTTATTCATGAAGTTCTTTTTGCCATCTCAGTGTTAGAAAAGCCGTTGGGGAGCAAACCGCCCAATTGATTGGTAGTTTGCTCCTTATTTATATTAGGGAAATTGTGAGAGTTTTTTGAAATAGTTAACAATTTCCACCTTTTCTTAGTAAAAAAGTAGTATTATACTATCTATAAGGAGAAGGGGGAAATAGGCAGAAATGGATCGAAATATACATGAGACGCTAAATAAATTGATAGAGCTTGCACCAATCATTCAGACGTTATTTGATGAAGAGGTTATGATCTCTATTTCTGACCGTGAGGAAGTTATTTTTACTTTACTCTCTAAGGAATTAGGAATGCCGGACTCTACGGGCTATAAACTTACAAGTTCAGATCCCGTATTTCAGGTTATGAAGACCAATAAGAGACTTAGCTCATATATCCCTAAGGAACTTTATGGGACAGCAGCTCGTACGATTATCTCACCCATTGTAGATGAAAATCGTCAAGTCATTGGAAGTATTTCCATTGTATTCAGTGTAGAAAAGCATGATCGTTTTGTGAGGGTAGCAGAACAACTTGCTGCCTCCTCCGAGGAGATATCTGCGTCTACAACAGAGATGTCAACATCCTCTCATGAATTGACAGGTTATATGAATAATTTACTAGATGCATATAGTGAAATGACAAATCAAATGAATCAAACAGAGAAAATGCTAGAATTAATCAATTCCATTGCTCAAAGCTCCCGTATTTTGGGGTTGAATGCAGGGATCGAGGCTGCCCGCTCAGGTGAGCATGGGAGAGGGTTCAGTATTGTCGCAAAGGAAATTACAAAGCTTGCAGATCGGAGTGCGGAATCCGTTGACCAAATTCGCCAGCTTTTGAACTCCATCAAGGAAAAAGTGGACAATGTGGCGCAAACGGTTTCTCAGACGGTCGAAATCTCTAAGCATCAATCTACTGCCATCGAAGAGATTTCACAATCTATTCAACATTTGAGTGATGTGGCGGAAACAATTGAAGAGTTGTCGAAAAAAATATAGTTAAGCTCGAAAAACCAAAATTCTTTTTACGAGGATTTTGGTTTTTTTGATCTGTTGGTAGTTCAATGGAAGAATGGTTAAGGAATAGTAAAGAGTCGTCGATGTTACACATTGAACAACGAAAGTCGTACACTTTTTAACAAACTGTATAATGCATTCTAAAATGGAAGTAAGTAAAATAGACTTAAGTTTCGCAATTTTCTGGAATATATATGAAGGAGGGAAATAGAAAAGTAGGAACTATCAATTGTGTAAGCGTTTTCTGATAGGAATCTATCATAAGATACGGTAGTGATACCATGCTGAAATGAGAGGGAGGGATTGTTTTTGACGAAAGCCGCCATTGCAAGGATTTCTCTTGATGATCTGAGTAGGAACTTCAAAGAAGTTGAGCCTGCATTGACAAAGCAAGAAGCGATTGAGGAAGCGAATCGTTGCCTTTACTGCTATGATGCCCCATGTATTCAAGCCTGTCCAACGGGAATTGATATTCCAACCTTTATTAAGAAAATAGCCTCCGGGAACCTTAAGGGCTCAGCCACAACGATTATGTCCGCAAATCCGGTCGGTGCTAGCTGTGCCCGTGTCTGTCCAACTGAAGAACTATGTGAGGGCGCCTGTGTCCTAAATTCTTCTACGAAACCAATCATGATCGGGAATCTCCAGCGCTACGCAACTGACTGGGCGATCCAAAACAACCAAGTCCTATTTAAAGCGGGTAAGAAGAACGGGAAAAAAGTAGCGGTAGTCGGTGGTGGTCCTGCCGGGCTTTCTGCGGCAAGAGAGCTTGCAATCCTTGGTTACGATGTGACGATTTTTGAAGCAGATGAACAAGCAGGTGGCCTAAACACCTATGGGATTGTTTCCTTCCGATTGCCAAAAGAAATCTCCTATTGGGAGGTTGAACAGGTCAAGAGCCTCGATGTGGAATTTCGCACGAATACCCGAGTCGGCGAGGATATTTCGGTTGAAGAAATGATGAGAGAATTTGATTCCATCGTCCTTGCCATCGGAATGGGGCAAGTTCCAATGCTTGGGGTGGAAGGAGAAGACTTAGAGGGAGTCTATGATGCGATTCAATTTGTCAAGGATACGAAAACGAAGCCGATTTTAAATGATTTAATCGGCAAAAGAGTGGTCGTGATTGGAGCTGGCAATACCGCAATTGACGGTGCAACCTGCTCAGTCCGTCTAGGAGCTGAAAACGTCAAAATCCTCTACCGTCGTACGATTGAGGAAATGACTGCTTATGATTTTGAATATGAATTTGCGAAGCAGGACGGAGTAGAATTTAGATGGTTAACGGCGCCGAAACGAATCATAGGGGACGAAAATGGGCGTGTGGCTGCGATTGAATGCATCAAGATGCAGCTGGGTGAGCCTGGTGCGGATGGGCGCCGCAGCCCAATTCCTATTGAGGGATCAGAGTTTATTATTAAAGTAGATGCCGTTATCAAAGCCATTGGTCAGTCAAGATATACCAGTCTCATTGAGAAATTTGGCTTAGAACATAACGGAGGGGTCGTTAAGATTGATCTGAATTCATTCCAGACTTCAAATGAGAAGGTTTTTGCCTGCGGAGATGTTGTGTTTGGGAAAGGGCAAGGGGAAGCGATGGTGGTTACAGCGGCCCAGCAAGGGAAATTGACCGCACACGCTATTCATAGGCAATTCTCAGAATCTATGGCAGAAGCAACGGGAAATCAATAGACGGATAGGGGAGGTAGGAAGATGGCTGATTTACGAATTAACTTAGCAGGGATTGAGTCGCCCAATCCTTTCTGGTTAGCCTCGGCACCACCAACGAACTCAGGTTATCAGGTGCAACGAGCATTTGAGGCGGGCTGGGGAGGGGCAGTGTGGAAGACATTGGGGGACCCAATTTTGAATGTAACCTCTAGATTTGCGGCCGTTAGCTTCAATGGTCAGAAAGTGGCTGGATTTAATAATATCGAGTTGATCACGGATCGACCTTTGGAGATCAACCTGAAGGAAATCTATGAAACGAAGAAAAAGTTCCCGAATCACGCTATTATTGCATCCCTAATGGTTGAACCGCAGCAAGAGAAATGGCATGAAATTGTTAAGAGAGTTGAGGATGTAGGAGTCGATGGACTCGAGCTAAATTTCGGCTGTCCGCATGGGATGGCTGAACGAGGAATGGGCTCGGCTTCAGGGCAGGTGCCTTCGCTTGTCGAAAAACAAACATACTGGGTCAAAGAGGTTGCTCAAACACCAGTCATCGTAAAGCTTACTCCAAATATTACAGATATTACCGTAACAGCTGAGGCGGCTGTACAAGGTGGTGCGGATGCCATCAGCATGATTAATACGATCAATAGCTTAGCTGGGGTCGACATTGATACTTGGAACACGATCCCCCATGTTGGTGGAAAAGGAGCCCATGGCGGTTATTGTGGTCCGGCGGTCAAACCGATTGCGCTTCACATGGTTGGAGAATGTGCTCGTAATCCACGAATTAATATTCCAATTTCTGGAATTGGCGGGATTTCCAATTGGCAAAATGCAGTTGAATTCCTCTTGATGGGAGCAACAGGTGTTCAGGTATGTACCGCTGCCATGCATCACGGCTTCCGGATTGTTGAGGATATGATCGAAGGATTAAATCATTATCTCGATGATAAGGGAATCGCCTCTGTGATGGACATCGTTGGGAAATCGGTCCCGAAATATTCTGATTGGGGCGACCTCGATCTCAATTATAAGATCGTTGCGAGGATCAACAATGATGTTTGTATTAATTGCAATAAGTGCCACATTGCATGTGAGGATACGTCCCATCAATGTATCGATATGTTAAAGGATGAAAATGGGCGTAGTATCCTTAGAGTACGAGAAGAGGATTGTGTCGGCTGTAACCTCTGCTCTATTGTATGTCCAGTGGATGGAGCAATCGACATGGTGGAAATTCCAAGCGAGCTGCCGCCAATGACATGGAATGAGCGGCAAGCAGCGGTTGGAGCGATTGCTTGTGGAGTGGATTCAGTCAAAAAATAGGCTCTTATCAAGATTTTTCAAATCAATAGCCATAAATGAAGAGGAGGCAGCGCATGAAAAAGGTAATCAAGAACGGAACAATTGTCACGGCAACAGATACGTATAAAGGTGATATTTTGATCGAAAATGGAGTGATTAGCCAGATCGGGGCAAGCTTGCAAGTACAGGATGCAGAAGTAATTAACGCAGACGGCCACTACGTTTTTCCAGGTGGAATTGATCCGCATACCCATCTCGAAATGCCTTTTGGCGGCACCGTAACGAAGGATGATTTTGAAACGGGTACGATTGCGGCTGCCTTTGGAGGTACGACAACAGTGATTGATTTTTGCATTACGAACAAAGGGGAGCCACTGAAAAAGGCGATTGGGGAATGGCATGCGAAATCAAAGGATAAAGCGGTCATTGATTATGGCTTCCATCTCATGATCGGGGAAATCAACGATGATGTTCTTACCGAGCTTCCGTCTGTAATTGACGATGAGGGCATTACGTCCTTCAAAGTATTTATGGCCTATAAAAACGTTCTCCAGGCAGACGATGAAACTCTTTTTCAAACATTAGTCCAAGCGAAAAAGCTTGGCGCCCTTGTGATGGTGCATGCGGAAAATGGAGATGTTATTGACTACTTAGTGAAGAAAGCCTTGGCGGAAGGAAAGACGGAGCCGATATACCATGCTTTAACAAGACCATCTGAGATCGAGGGAGAAGCGACAGGAAGAGCCGCCGTCTTTACTGGTCTAGCCAATTCACAGCTCTATGTCGTCCATGTAACCTGTGCGGAGGCTGTTGAAAAAATTGCAGAGGCAAGAAACAAGGGCATCGACATTTGGGGAGAAACCTGTCCGCAGTATTTAGTGCTTGATCAATCCTATCTTGAAAAACCAAATTTTGAGGGGGCAAAGTACGTTTGGTCACCACCACTCAGGGAAAAATGGCACCAGGATGTGTTATGGAATGCCCTTAAATCAGGACAGCTACAGACCGTTGGCTCAGACCAATGCTCCTTTGATTTTAAAGGTCAAAAGGACCTTGGAATCAATGATTTTTCCAAGATTCCGAATGGCGGACCAATCATTGAGGATCGTTTCTCGATTCTTTTCTCTGAAGGTGTCAAAAAGGGTCGAATAACTTTAAACCAATTTGTGGATGTAACTTCTACAAGGGCAGCAAAGCTATTTGGATTATATCCGAAGAAGGGCACGATTGCTGTTGGCGGGGATGCGGACATTGTCATTTTTGATCCGAATGTCGAAAGAACCATTTCTGCTGAAACCCATCATATGGCGGTCGATTATAGCGCATTCGAAGGGATGAAGGTGACAGGCGAGCCTGTTTCCGTTCTTTCGAGAGGGGAATGGGTCATCCAAGAGAAAAAGTTTGTTGGAAAGCTTGGAGCAGGAGAGTATTTGAAGCGGGCAAAATATGGAGAAATGAAGGAAAATAAAGAAATAAATTCTCTATCGCTGTAAATTTCCTCATAACTAAAACTACTCATAAGTACGCTGAATGCTCGCCTATTTATGAGTAGTTAAGCCATAGAGAAATAGCTTTTTATCTCATAAATATTCCGAAAATTCAAATAATAAAATGAGGTGTTAGGATGAGCGGAAAAAGCGATTACTTAAAGTCTCCAGATTTACTCCCAATTGGACACTCCGAAAGAAAGATAGGGCCCTTTGGCTTTGCTGTAATTTGGATCGGGATGGCCATTGTTCTTGCTGCATTTGCAATTGGAGGGGGAGGAATCAAAAGCCTTCCTCTCGGTTTGGTGATTTTAGCAACCATCATCGGCTCACTTGCTATTGGGATTTTTATGGTCCTCATTGGTGATATTGGTGTTGAGCATGGCCTTTCGTTTCCTGTTTATATGAGGGCACCGTTCGGAACAATTGGAACACATATCCCCTCAGTAGTGAGAGGGGTAACGGCTTCTTGTTGGTTTGGGATAAATACTTATTTTGGAGCCTCGGCAATTAATGGAATTCTCAATCTATTATTCGACTTCGATAATTGGTTTATTTGTTTCTTCCTATTCGCAGCAGCACAGCTTATCAATACAGCATTAGGAATTAAATCGATTGAACGATTCGCTGATTTAGCAGCACCTATTATTATTCTTATTTCCTGCTGGATGTATGTTACCCTTGCTGATCATGCTTCAGAGCAAGGGAAGAACATTTGGGCATGGGTTGAGAGTCCAACAACAGGTGGAGCAGCTTTTACAGCATTCATGGTAGTCGTCATGGCCAATATGGGCTTTTGGGCGACCCTTGCTGCTGATATGCCATCTCTTTCTCGCTTCTTTAAAGCACCTAAATATGAAAGGAACTGGATTAAACGTAATAAATCACAGCTCATCGGAAGCCTTATTATGATGCCGATTTTCAATACTTTGATGATTATGATTGGTGCGGTTTCCTATATCGCTCTATCCAATTTTGATCCAGTATTTGCTCTTCAGGAAGCAGCCAGTGGATTTATACTTGGAATTCTATTACTAATGATTGTGTTAGCACAATGGTCAACGAACACATCTGCCAACGTCATTCCAGCTGCTACCATCTTTTCGAATGTTGGTGGGCCAAAGGTACCGTTTTGGGCCGGGGTTATCATTGCTGGGATTATCGGGACATTGGCTCAGCCTTGGAGTTTGTTTGATGTTCTCAATCAAGCACTACTCATTATAGGTGGAATTCTTTCATCGATAGTCGGTATTCTCTTTGTCGATTATTATGTTCTTCGCAAGAGAAGGGTCAATGTGCAAGAGCTGTATGAGCAGAACGGCCAATTTCGCTTTTTGAACGGTTTTAACATGGCGGGGATGATTGCCTGGATTGTTGGAGGAATTATTGCGAACTTACTTCCTGCTTATTCTTCGCTTGTTGGATTTGTCGTAGGGGGGCTTATTTATTATTACTTAGCTAAATACTGGTGGTTTGTGAAATATAAACAGGCCGAAATCCTTGACCCAAGTGATGAGAAGTATTTAGGTATTACAGTTGGCCGAGATTGGGTTATTGATACCGGAGGAGAAAGCAGCGTCGAAACCGACACAGTAAACACACCACTATAAACAGATGGAGGGAAGAGTTATGTCCGAATATCAAACCTATTTACAAGAACGGGATAAACTAGATTTCTATATTCAAAAGGGCTACCGTATTAAGAACATTACGGAAAACTTAAGCGGGGCCTTTGTCGAGCTAGAAAATGATGCGCAGGAAAAGGAAACACTGCATATCGTAACTCCTGAAGGCCGAAAATATTTCTCAGTTTTGCTCATAAAGCAGCAAAAGGAAGGGGCATAATAATTTTAGTCTTTGCATTAATGTTTAGATAAGAATGATAAAAACAAATGAACGCTAGGAGGGAAAAAAATTGGAGTTTTCATTAATGTCCAAGGAGTGTGCACTTCCATGCGAAGTGACCATTGATGAAGATAATGGCCGCTACATGATTAGGAAGGCTGATTCGAGTGGTGAGGTGTTTAATTCTCCAGAAGAATTAGTTCAATGGGTTTTAACTAATTGGCATTCTGATGAGTTTGTTGACAAAAAGCAATTTGAAAGGATGATTAATGAAATCCAAGCCTTTTTCCCGCTTTAACAAATGGAATAAAGAAAGAACATGTGACTGGTAAACCGCGGTTTATCAGTTTTTTTGTCGAATTTACGTAATATTATGAATATTTGAAAACAATCCTTCTCATTTCCTCTTTTTCCCTTATAATTAAAAGGATAGGGAGGTGCTTTGAAGTGAAATCCTATATTATGGTTAAAGATCTTTTACAAAGAAAGCATTTTGAAGCTATCGAGGTAATTGCTGGGATTGAGGGGCTCGACCGTTTAGTGAAATGGGTCCATGTGGTTGAAGTAATCAACATCCGAAATCTTCTAAATGGCCATGAGTTAATCCTTTCTACTGGCGTGGCTTGGAAAGAAAATAAAGAGCTATTCATCTCCATTGTTGAACAGTTAATTGAAGCGGAAGCAGCTGGTTTATGTATTGAGTTTGGTACATATACTTCGATGATCCCTCAGGAAATCATTGATATTGCAAATAGAACTCATTTTCCTATTATTCTTTTTCACAAAGAAGTCCCATTTGTAGAAATTACACAGGACATTCATACACTTCTTATCAACCACCAATATCAAATCATTTCAGACTTGGAAGCCTATTCACAAGCATTAAACAAAAAGCTATTGACCATGAAACACTTTGTAGAAATCCTCACGTTTATCCAGCAGTATTTAAAAATCCAGGTAGTTTTCATTCATCAAAAAGAGGTCCATTTCACTCCGAAGGTGACGGAGCATGAGAGAAAGGCTATCCATACTTTATTGAACTCTAGTAACTCTCCTAAGTTGGCTAGGGTCCCGATTCCTTTACTTTGGGATCATTATTCAGAATTAGCGATTCTTTCAAGTGATCGAGCTTTAACGGAATTTGACCATCTTATTTTAGACAGAACGGCAACAGCGCTTGCCCAGTTCTTATTAAGAGAGCTGTATGTCGAAGAAAAGCGAAGGGCAGATGAAGCGGAATGGCTGGCGAGATGGATTGAAGGAGAACATGATCTTGAATCAATTGAAGAATATTTGGCGTTTCATCTATCGACGAATCAGGCAAAAGGAGCGATTGTCTGCCATTGTAAGCTTGAGCCACAAGAGTATAGTAATTTAGATATCACCTATTTTATAATTTACTTCCGAACCATTTTTGAACAGCAAGGATTTTCTGTCTTTGCGATCGAGAAAAGATACACGATTATTTTTATTCTACTAAATAACCGAAGCTTTTCTACATGGATTCATAGAATGAAGGAAGGGATTAAGAAGATAGCAGAGTCAGATTTCAAACTTGGTAACAACAAGCCGAAATTGGTGATGGGAATAGGTAAGTATGTTGAGAGCTTGACCAATGTACATATTAGCTATCAAACGTCGATTGAGACGATGCAAATACAAAAGAAGCGTTTTCATCCATGCGAAAGTTATTTTTATGATGAGCTCCATATTTTTCGACTAATATCCCTTTTGCACCGGCACATAGATTTGCAGGAAATCGTCTTAGAATACCTTGCACCCATTATTAGCTATGATCGAAAATACAATGCAAAGCTGATGGATACGTTGAAGACGTATTTGGCCTGCAATGGCTCCAAGCAGGAAACAGCAAAGCGGCTATATATCGTTAGACAAACACTCTATCATCGCATTCAAAAGCTAGAGAAATTACTAGGTTCAGATTTCATGGATCATGAAAAAAGGCTAGCGATCGAATTCATGATTCATGCCTATGATTTTCTAGTTTCCTCCAAGCAAATGAAGCCAATTGAAGTGGAATCAATATAGACTGCGAGTTTAGTAGGTTTTTGTTCTAAAAGTGGATTTAAATCTCATCATGCATAATGTGGAAAAAAGAGAGGTAGATATTTAACAAAATGTCTAATGAAAGCACTTACAAAATCAACGATAATTTTACTATGAAACGTAAATTTTGAAAATTAGGAAAAAGGGAGGCTGCTTTCATATGTCAGTGATTAAGCAGGATACGGAGCTGTTAAAAAATTATATAAATGGTGAGTGGGTCGAAGCAGAAAGCACAGATGCGTTGGAGGTACCGAACCCAGCGACAGGTGAAGTTTTGGTGCGGGTACCAATCTCCTCTAAAGAGGATGTGGACAAAGCAGTAATAGCTGCAAGGGAGGCCTTTCAATCCTGGAAAAAAACTCCCGTGCCAAAGCGGGCAAGGATTTTATATAAATATCATCATCTCCTCAGTGAAAATCATGAAAAGTTAGCGAAATTGGTTGTTCAAGAAAATGGAAAAGCCTATAAGGAAGCCTATGGAGAGGTGCAAAGGGGAATCGAGTGTGTCGAATTCGCTGCCGGTGCACCGACTTTGATGATGGGTGAAACATTAACGAATATTGCTGAGGATATTGATTCAGAGATGTTCCGCTATCCATTAGGCGTTGTCGGAGGGATAACGCCATTCAATTTTCCGATGATGGTGCCGCTTTGGATGTTTCCACTAGCTATTGCCTGTGGAAATACATTTGTATTGAAGCCATCGGAAAGAACTCCGATTCTTGCAAACGAGCTTGCTCGGCTCTTTGCGGAGGCGGGGGCGCCAAAGGGTGTGTTGAATATCGTTCACGGTGCCCATGACGTTGTCAATGGATTGATCGAACATGAAGATGTGAAGGCGATCTCCTTTGTAGGTTCTCAGCCGGTCGCCAAGTATGTGTATGAACGAGCTGCTGCAAGAGGAAAACGTGTTCAAGCTTTATCAGGGGCAAAGAATCACCATATTGTCATGCCAGATGCCGATGTCGATAAGGCTGTTTCACATATTTTGAGTTCAGCATTTGGTAGTGCTGGTCAACGTTGCATGGCTTGTAGTGCCGTAGTTGTGGTGGGGGAAGGGGATGAATTTGTTCAAGCGCTGAAACAACGGGCTGACGAGCTCATCATTGGGAATGGGCTTGATGATGAAGTCCTTCTCACTCCAGTCATAAGAGCCTCCCACCGTGAAAAAGTGTTGTCCTATATTGAAAAGGGCCTTGCAGAAGGGGCAACGCTAGTCCGTGATGGCCGGAAAGAAATGGATGAATTTGAGAAAGGAAATTTCCTGGGAGCAACGATTTTCGATCATGTGACACCAGAGATGACCATCGCAAAGGATGAAATTTTCGCCCCGGTCTTAAGCTTGCTTCGGGCGAAGGATCTAGATGAAGGACTTCAGTATATCCGTAAGTCTCGATATGGAAATGGTGCGACTATTTATACGAATAATGCAAAAGCGATTAGACAGTTCCGTGAAGAAGCAGACGCAGGAATGCTCGGAATTAATGTTGGAGTACCTGCAACAATGGCTTTCTTCCCGTTCTCAGGCTGGAAGGATTCTTTTTATGGGGATCTGCATGTAAATGGAAAAGACGGGGTTAATTTCTATACCCGCAAAAAGATGATTACATCGAGATTTGATATTTAATCGGAGGTGGATAAAAGTGACAAGGGTACAAAGTGGTGATTTTTTAACAAAGGATCAGGAATATATTTGGCATGCCATGCGACCATATAGTCCCAATGCAACCATCATTGCGGAAAAAGCGGAAGGTTCCTGGATCACGGATCATAACGGACAACGGCTTCTTGATGCCATGGCTGGCTTATGGTGTGTCAACGTTGGCTATGGTCGTACGGAACTGGCAGAGGCTGCCTATGAGCAATTAAAGAAAATGGCGTATTTCCCCCTAACGCAAAGCCATAGCCCAGCGATTCAATTGGCTGAAAAGCTCAACGAGATGCTTGGCGATGAATATGTAATCTTCTTTTCAAACAGTGGGTCGGAAGCGAATGAAACAGCATTCAAGATCGCGAGACAGTATCATCAGCAAAAAGGAGAGCATGGTCGCTATAAGTTCATTTCAAGATATCGTGCCTATCACGGAAATACAATGGGCTCACTTGCCGCCACTGGCCAAGCGCAGCGCAAATATAAATATGAACCATTGGCACCTGGATTTATCCATGTGGCTCCACCTGATTTGTATCGCGGCCGCGACAAGGAGGATACCCCTTCAAATGAATTGGAATCCGTTCGTGAAATCGACCGGGTAATGACCTGGGAGCTGAGTGAAACGATTGCTGGCGTAATCATGGAGCCCATTATTACTGGCGGCGGGGTCATCGTTCCACCTGACGCCTATATGACAGGTGTGAAAGAGGTTTGTGAGAAGCACGGGGCGCTACTTATTGTTGATGAAGTCATTTGCGGATTTGGCCGTACAGGGAAGCCATTTGGATTTATGAATTATGGTGTGAGGCCAGACATCATCACGATGGCAAAAGGGATTACCAGTGCCTATCTGCCTCTATCTGCGACCTGTGTGAAAAAAGAAATCTACGATGCATTTAAAGGAACGGAGGAATATGATTATTTCCGCCACGTCAATACCTTTGGCGGGAACCCAGCTGCATGCGCCCTTGCCTTGAAAAACATTGAAATTATGGAGCAGGAGGGGCTGTTTGACCGTTCGAAGGAATTAGGGGAGAATTTGCTTCAAAAACTGCAGGCTCAACTTGGGGATCATCCTTTTGTTGGAAACGTGAGAGGGAAGGGATTGCTTGTTGGCATTGAGCTTGTCCAGGATAAGGCTACAAAGGAACCCTTGGATACAAAGCTTGTCAATCAAGTCATAACCGGCTGTAAAGAAAAGGGTCTCATAATCGGGAAAAATGGGGCAACTGTTGCAGGCTTCAACAACGTCTTAACCTTAGCACCACCCCTTAGTATCGCAGAAGAGGATTTAGATTTTGCTATTTCGATCTTAGCCCAAGAAATACGGAGGTTATAGATGAGAATAGGATTCCAACGGAGGTTAAGTACAACGAGAACCAAGTTGCCATTTCACCATCAACGGCCATATTATATATGAAGGAGTAGCGAGGGCACATAATTTGTCATTTGTAACGGAAACCATTTAGAAATATATTCTTGAATGTTATTATGATTGACTGGATCCTTCCAAAATGAAGGGTCCAGCTTTTTTGTGGTTTTGGAAACTATTTCCTTAAATAAAGGCATATTTACTCCTATACAGAAGGTCAATTTTAATAGAAAATATATGCATATGTATTAAGTTGGATATATGAATATTAATTGATGATAAGCCTTGACTATAGACGGAGGATTACATGAACGAACAGGGGTCATTTTTTCAACTATTTGATAAACTATCTGACTGTTTGGTTGTTGTGGATACAGCAGGAACGATAATATATTTGAATGCAAAGACAGAGGGGATCTTTAATGTGAGTGGCAATGACGCTATTGGTCGTCGCATCAAAGAAATCATCCCAGCCAATTTAAGTGAACTGCCATTTGAGTTTCAATCACAAAACATCAAGATAGCGGATAAGGAATATGAGGTCTACATTATTAGAAATATGAATGAAGATAGGAAGATATCCAAAGAAACGAAGTCCTTAAGTAGGGCGTTAGAGGATATCAATGTGGCGCTCGATGAATCAACGATTATTGCCATTACCGACCGAAAGGGAACGATTACATTTGTCAATCAAAAGTTTTGTGAGCTCTCAAAGTATACAAAAGAGGAGTTAATTGGCCAAAATCACTGCATTCTAAATTCAGGCTTTCATCCAAAGGAATTCTTTAAGGAAATGTGGAGAACGATTGGTCGTGGAGAGATATGGAAGGGTGAAATCCAGAACAAAGCAAAGGATGGCAGCCTGTATTGGGTGGATACGACGATTGTGCCATTCCGGAATGATAACGGGAAGCCATACCAATACGTAAGTGTTAGGACGGATATTACCGAGAGAGTACAAAAGGAATTAAAGCAACAGGAAGCCATGAAAATCGATTTTCAGGATACGATAAGAAATCTTCAAAACGGGATCTTTAAGATGACAATGAACCCAGACGGAAATTTCATTTATACGATGGCAGAAGGAAAACTCTTAGAGGAAATTGGAATTAATACAGAGTATGTCAGCAATCTAACGCCTAATGATATCTTCCCAGAAGAGATAGCTGAGTTAAAGAATTGTCATTATAAAAAGGCATTTGAAGGAATGAAGGTAAGCTATGAGGTTGATTTGAAAGGAAAGCATGTCTTTGTTGATGTTTCACCGATAAAGCAGGGGGAAAAGGTAATTGAAATTGTCGGTTCTGTTCAGGATATTTCAGAGCTAAGATCGACACAGAGAGAGCTCATTGTCCAGCAGCTGAAATATAAATCATTGTTTGAGCATAGCCAAGACTACGTGATAAGCTTTGACATGGACGGACATATCATTGCTTTGAACTCAATGGCGCGGGAATTATTAATTAGTGAAGACTCTCATAAATTTATCAGTTCTTTGGTGTTCGAGGAATATGACGAAAAGTGGTTTGATTTCTTAGAAGCAGCATTGAAAGGACATCTACAGAGCTTTGAAATGGAGATAAAACATAAGGTTCAAGAGAAAATGGTCTTTCAAGTTACTTTTTTGCCCATCATCCTCGATCAACAAGTAAAAGGCGTGATCTCGATTGGGAAAGATATTACCGAGCAAAAGAGAATACAGAAGTTGAATGAATTTTTGGCCCATCATGATGAGTTAACAAAGCTTCCAAATCGAAGAAAAATCGAGCAAGAACTGCGAGAGGCTTTGCGTCTTGCCGAGGAGAAAAGCCAAGAGCTTGCTGTTTTATTCATTGATCTGGACCGGTTTAAAAACATTAATGATACACTAGGACATTTTGTTGGAGATCGCCTTTTAGAACTGGTTCCCTCTCGCCTACTCGACAGTATAGATCGAGACAAACAGTTTGTAGCGCGACTCGGTGGAGATGAATTCATGATTCTTTGTCCGGTAATTGCTAGTCGTGATGAAGCGATTCAAATTGCCAATAGAATTCTTGAAAATCTAGCAATTCCTTTTTATATCGAGGACAATGAGCTACATGTGTCGGCTAGTATTGGGATCAGCTTTTACCCAACCGATGGAACGAATGAAGTAGATTTAATGAAAAAGGCGGATATTGCACTATATCGGGCAAAAGGGGAAGGCCGCAATATTTACAAAGTGTATGTTGAATTTATGGATGAACAGAACTATCATTCCTTCCTGTTAGAAAGGGATTTGCGAAAAGCAATAGCCAATGAAGAGTTTGTTGCCTATTTTCAACCACGTGTAGATGGCAGAACAGGGAGAATCACAGGGGCTGAAGCATTAATACGTTGGATGCATCCAAGCCTTGGGCTTGTTTCACCAGGAGAATTCATACCATTGGCTGAGGAAACAGGGCTTATTATCCCATTGGGAAAATGGATGAAGAAAAAGGTATGTGAACAGTTAGTGATTTGGCGAGAATCAGGTTTTCCACTACTGCCGATAAGTGTGAATATTAGCTCGCAACGATTTTTACAAAAGGAATTTGCTGAAGACGTGAAGGAGCTTCTTACCCAATTTCAGTTGGATGGAAAATGGCTCGAGCTGGAGATAACTGAGAACTCCCTCATGCGAAATGAAGAATATGTTCTTCAAACACTACATGAATTAAAGGAAATGGGTATAAAAATCTTCATTGATGATTTTGGTACAGGCTATTCCTCCTTTCATTATTTGAAAAAATTTCGGCTTGACGGGATCAAAATTGATCGATCGTTTGTACAAAATATTTCATGTGAATCCGATAATGCCGGGATTACTGTCGCAATGATCCAAATGGCTCACCATCTTAGAATGGACGTGATTGCAGAAGGTGTTGAAACCGAAGAGGAACTGGCCTTCCTTCTTGATCAGAATTGTCATTACGTCCAGGGATTCTACTTTGGAAAACCCTGTTCAATTGAGGAATTTGAAGAGAAATTTATGAAAAAGATCATTGCCAAAGGATGATACCTCCAAGGGATTTCCCCCTTGGAGGTTTTCACTTCTACAACAAATCTCGAAACCGCTCTGTTTTGTTCCGGATGGGATTCCAGACACGGAAATTCTCTGGCTCCTGTTCCCGTGTTCGTGCTTCTGGTACGATTGGGAGTAATCCTCTTTTATTTATGATCCAAAGAGGGAAGAACTTTCTGGATTATAAAGGGATAAGCAAATTTCTTTTATTTTCTGGAAAAACAGTATATACTAATGGCACAAAGCTCTATCTTTGTGATCTTTTTTATACTATAGGGGGTATTGGAAAATGGTAAATATTACTCCGGCTGCGTTAACCGAGATTTCAGAGCAGCTTTCTACGATTTTAAAAGAAGGCGAAAAAGCACTCGTTCGTTTATCAATGGGAATTGGTTGAGGGGGCCCAAGCCTTCGCCTGACTCTGGAGGAGTCAGCTTTAGAAAATGATGAAATCACGGAATTAGAGGGGATCCAATTTCTTGTCAATGAAAGAGACAGGGTCTACTTTGACCATGCAAAGGTTGATTTTAAAGAGAACCTCTTTGGAAACGGCGAATTTGTCGTTCTTCAGGTGTAAGGGTCTGTGATTTAACAGCCTAACCATCGATAAAAGACTCCAACTGGGGTCTCGTCAACAAAGATAGGTTGGAAATTGTATTTTTTAGCGGCACACTTTTGATTCCTTTTCATATACTGACCTCAGTGTGTGAGAGACCCTGAGGGAAAGGAAGAAGGAAGATGAAGGACATTATCACAAAAAACAATTGGAAAAAAGGTGAAGGCGGATTTAAGGTCATCAAGGTCGAGGTATCTGTCCCGACGGAAAATCTATATGCCGTTTGTTCGCCAATTAAAAAGAGTGAGTGACATAAAGAACCATCTCTAAGCTTAAGAGATGGTTCTTTTGCTAAGCACTTAATGTTACCTTTTTTACTTTTTGGGGTTCCGTGAAAAATTATGACCATTTTCGCTAAAGATATTTAGCAATACGAAATTTTAGAATCTAGGGTCGAATGAATGGAGGATAAACATTTCATTTTCTCAAATATGGTAAAATACAAAGAAAGAGGGAGGGTCTTGTGTAGTCTAGGGGATCGTATTCTCCTATCAATCTTTAGATTAAGGGGGTGGGCAAATGCAGGGCGGGCTTGCTTATATCGTTTCCTTTATTGTGATTCTAATATCCGTATTTATTACTCTCTATTTTAAGTCTGAGCTTGAGCGCATGTTTCGTGAGAAGAAACAGGTTGTCGCATTTCATATTTGCAATGTGCTCATAACCTTAATGATCTCTTTCGCGGCCCATGCAGTCACCGTTATATATATTCTGCAAAATAAACTCAAGATGTTGCAACAAATGGTTATTCTCCTGTTCATCATCCTGCCTGTCTATGTTTTGGGGCATTTCGCCTATGAGAAATATAAATTTATCAATCGCAAGTACCAGGCTTCTGAAAACGGCAAGGTTCTCGTCATTAACGAAAAATATCTTAGAAGGAAATAAGAAAGGTCTATTTTTGAAATAGAATTTTCAACAAATATTTATTAATTCAGTTAAACCAATCAATGCTTTTTCAAATTGTACAGAGGGAGACCGTTTCATTTTACATATTGTCCATTGAAGTCAAGCTCTGTACCTTCTATACTCGGTATTATCAGAATAGTATAAATATTAGACTCCGGTAGTTCTTACGGCTTATTACATATTTAATAAAGAAGGGCGGAGAAGGTTTTGAAAAAGCAGAAGCTCATGATTAATGGAGAACGGCTGAAGAATACAATCGAAGAATTTGCGAATTTTGGACGGACTGAAAATAATGGGGTTACAAGGCTGGCCTTATCGAAGGAAGACTTGCTTGCACGGGAATACTTCATTCATTGCTGTAAGGAGCTTGGAATGTCGGTGGTCTACGACGATATGGGTAATATTTATGGAACCCTTGAAGGTGTCGATAACAGCAAGCCACCCATCGTCATCGGCTCCCACTTGGATTCTGTCAAAAAGGGTGGCCGTTTTGACGGAGCACTCGGTGTTATTGCAGGTCTAGAGGTAGCCAGAACTCTCGTTGAGAATCATGTGAGGCTTAGTGTTCCGCTCGTCGTGATGAATATTACGAATGAAGAAGGGGCCCGATTTGAGCCTTCGATGATGTCCTCTGGGGTACTATCTGGAAAGTTTGATAAAGATGTCATGCTTGCTAAAAAAGATATTGATGGGATTACCTTTGAGCAAGCCTTAAATGAAAGTGGCTATGTTGGCAGCATCGAGGCACGTTTAAAGGATGCTAAAGCCTTTTTGGAAATGCATATTGAGCAAGGGCCAATATTGGAAAGAGAAAATCTAGCTGTTGGGGTCGTTGAAAGTGTGTTGGGAATGGTATGCTACGAGTTTGTCGTCCAAGGTGAATCAGATCATGCGGGAACAACACCGATGGATATGAGAAGGGATGCTCTTTTTGCGGCAACGAATATCATAGCTGCGGCAAGAAGAAAGCTCGGGTCCCTCGATCAAAATCTTGTCTTCACCATGGGGCGAATCAATGCCTATCCTAATATCCATACCGTGATCCCAAATAGAGTGATTTTCACACTGGAGGCGCGTCACAAAGATCCGACGGTCATCCAAAGGGTAGAGGAAATTATTCAAGAATTGACGCAAATCAATGAAAACGAAGGGTGCACGATTATGGCTCAGAAGCTTTGGGATCGCCAGACGGTCTTTTTCAATGAGGAGCTTGCAAATAAGGTGGAAGCGGCTTGTCAATCTCTAGACTACCCGTACAAGAGAATGGACAGTGGTGCGGGGCATGATGCCCAGTTTCTCGCCAGTTATATTCCAACTGTGATGATTTTTGTTCGAAGCGTCAAGGGAAAGAGTCATTGTGAAGAGGAATTAACGACCTGGGAGGATTGTGAAAAAGGAGTGAATGTGCTGCTAGAGACGGTTCTTTCTTTATAAATAGATTTACTTTTTAGCATCCTGTGTGGTGCTTTTTTTCTTGTCAAAAAAGTAATAAAAAATTTTGCGAAAATTGTAGAGGATTTTTCCCTTCGGATACCGAAATTCTTGAAGGATAGAATTTTTAGCAGACTGAGGAGGAGTAACAATGAAACCTGTATTTCAAAATTATTTGGAAGAACATAGAGAAAAGCACTTAGGTGAGCTCTTTGAATTACTTTCGCTCCCAAGTGTGAGCTCTTTATCTGAACATAAAGATGACACCCAACGGGCTGCTGAATGGGTAGCCCATTCATTAAGACAATTAGGGATGGAAAATGTCGCCCTTTATCCGACAGCCGGGCATCCAGTTGTTTACGGAGAATGGTTAAAGGCGGAGGGGAAGCCAACGGTTCTGATTTATGGACATTATGACGTACAGCCAGTGGATCCACTACATCTATGGGAGACTGACCCGTTTGAGCCGCAAATCCGAAATGAAGCGATCTATGCGAGAGGATCAAGCGATGATAAGGGTCAAGTGTTCATGCATATTAAGGCGCTCGAAGCGATTTTACAAACAACTGGAACACTACCATTTAACTTCAAGTTTCTCATTGAGGGAGAGGAAGAGGTAGGAAGCCCGAATCTTCCAGCGTTTGTTGAAGAATACCGCGAGCTATTGAAAGCGGATGTGATTATGATTTCGGATACAAGCATGCTGGATGAGGATCGGCCAACTGTTTGTTATGGGGTTAGAGGACTTGCTGGATTCCAATTAGATGTGAAAGGTCCAAAACGGGATCTGCATTCAGGTCTATACGGTGGAGCCGTGCAAAATCCGATTCATGCGCTCGTCGAGATTCTCCAATCCTTCCGAAATGAAGCTGGAGTGATTACGGTGGATGGCTTTTACGATCGGGTAGTACCAGTTACTGATGAGGAGAGAGCAGCGTTTCAATCACTCAATATGACCGAGGAAAGTTTGAAAGAAGAAGTAGGAGTGAAGGAGCTATTTGGTGAACAGGGCTATAGCCATTTAGAGCGGACGTGGGTACGACCGACTTTAGAGATTAACGGAATTTACGGTGGATTTGAGGGCGAAGGGATTAAGACTGTACTACCATCCGAAGCGCATGCGAAAATCACCTGTCGATTGGTGCCTGATCAAGACCCAGAGGAAATTCTAGAGCTTTTACAAGAACATGTGAAAAAAAATACCCCTCCTGGAGTCGAAGTGAACATTACGTTATTTGATAAAGGAACACCGTATGTGACGCCGTTTGAACACCCAGCCATCCAAGCGGCAGGTCGGGCTTACGAAAAAGTGTTTGGGGTCCCGACCGCTTTTACACGTGGTGGTGGCTCATTGCCAATCATCACAACCTTGGATGAAGTTCTGAAGGCCCCAATTGTGTTAATGGGCTTCGGACTTCCAACCGATCAGGTACATTCACCAAACGAACATTTTAAACTGAAAAACTATGATAAGGGCTTACTCACCATTTGTCATTATTGGTATGAGCTAGAAGAAGCGATGAAATAATAGCTTTGAATCCCTGTCCTGCTGATAGGGATTCATTTTAGATCGAAAAGCGATGATGGGGGATTTATGATGGAGATTAACCATATTCTTGTTGCAGGATCCTATGAGAAAGAATTCAAAAAAAAGTTGCCTTTGGATTTGAAGCAATCATTCCGTTTCAAGCCAGTGGATGAGATTACGGATGCAGATTTGAGTTGGGCAGATGCCTATGTGGGTTCACAGCCTGCTCCGGGATTTCATTTTTCTAGAATCAAATGGGTTCATTCCTTTAATGCGGGGATTAATAACTTTTTAGAGATTGAGGGCTGGAGAGAGCATAATGTCCTGCTTACTCGGACGGTTTGCTCCTTTGGTCAAAGAATTAGTGAGTATTGCTTAAGCTATGTCCTCAAGGAGCTTCAGTATCATAGGGATTTTGCAGCTCAGCAACTGGCGAAGAAATGGGTACGTCAAACTCCTAAAATGGTAAAGGACCAGACGATTGTCATTTTTGGTACAGGGGAGATTGGACAGGAGGTTGCGAGAACTTTTCAGTTTTTCGGGGCTAAGGTGTACGGAGTTTCATTAAGCGGAAGGCAGAAAGAGTATTTTCAAAAGGCAATGACCGTTTCTGATGTCAATACCGTTATTAGTGAAGCAGATTGGGTTATCAGTACACTGCCTTTAACAAAGGAAACTGAGAGACTGTTTAACCAGGCTTTGTTTAGTTATTTTAATGGCGCCGCCTTTATTAATGTCGGCAGAGGGGCTGTGGTAGAGGAGCAGGCTCTTATCGATGCTTTGGACTTTGGGAGCGTTCGGCATGCGGTGCTAGATGTATTTGCAATCGAGCCACTTCCCAAGGAATCTGAGTTCTGGGAAAGAGAGGATATTACGATCACTCCGCATATCTCCGCAGTAACCGAACTTGATGAAGCGATAGATTGCTTTATTGACACGTTTAGAAAAGTACAGAATGGTGAGCAATTGGTCAATCAGGTTGATTTTTCTAAGGGGTATTAAGCAGGAGGACATACATTTTTTGTTTTTTCGATCAAAAAAGGGAGAACGGTGACCAATGGCGACAAGTTTGGTAGAAAAGCGGGGGAACCTGTCGTCATAGAGCGCCAATGGCGACAAGTTTGCTAGAAAAGCGTGGGAACTTGTCGTCATAGAGAGTCAATGGCGACAAGTTCGATAGAAAAGCGGGGGAACCTGTCGTCATAGAGCGCCAATGGCGACAAGTTTGATAGAAAAAGGTGAGAACCTGTCATCATAGAACATTATAGGGTACGAGAATCATGACGATTCTGTACCCACTTTCCAGTTTCCCGCTACATATCAGATTCTTCATCAACGACAATTAAACAAGTTAACATAATAAATATTATGTCCACCACATCTCCCCGACAGATTCCTTCACCATAATTGGCTGTAAAGTTTGCACCGCTTTTGTCAAGCCTTCTTCAATGGACATTAAGCCATCTTCATGCTCGATGCTGACAACATAGTCATATCCATAGAGGCGGAGGGTGCTAATGATATCGGCCCAAACCTTTGCTTCATGGCCGTAGCCAACGGTGCGGAAATACCAGGAACGATTTCTCATATCGGCGTATGATGTCATGTCTGTGAGTCCATTTCGATTCATATTCGGTTGATCCACGATGGTATCTTTGGCATGAAAATGATGAATCGCTCCTTCACGGCCTAATATCTTAATGGCTTCGATCGGATCGATGCTCTGCCACCACAAATGGCTAGGATCCAGATTTGCTCCAATGACTTCACCACATTCCTCACGCAAGCGGAGCAGGGTTGCAGGTGTGTGAACAGAGAAGCCGCCGTGTAATTCAAGTCCTATTTTTACCTGATTCTTCTCTGCAAAAAGGGCTTTCTCCTTCCAATAAGGAATGATTTTTTCCTCCCATTGCCATTTTAGGATTTCCTGAAACTCATTTGGCCAAGGGGCGACGGGCCAGTTCGGATACTTGGCACCCTCATGGTCCCCAGGACAACCGGAAAAGGTGTTTACAACGGGGATACCTAGCTTACTAGCGAGCTTTACGGTTTTAGTAAAAAGTGCATCTGCCTCTTTAGCAATCTTCTCCTGAGGATGAAGAGGATTGGCATGGCAGCTTAAGGCGCTCACTATCAAACCACGGCTCCTGATTTTTTCAATAAATTCCTTTTGCTTATTATCATCAGCCAACAATGAATCTAAGTGGCAGTGGGCATCGCCTGGATACCCACCCGTTCCCAGCTCCACAGCCTCTATTCCTTTTGAAGCAACAAGTTCGAGCATGTCGTCAAGAGATTTATCGGAGTATAAAACAGTAAATACACCAAGCTTCAATGAAATCCCTCCTCATATGTAATCCATTACACAGGTTTTATTACCTGTTTATATGTCACAAATGAAAAGTTTAGAATAAGTTGCGAATAAGAAAATAAGATAATGATAGAAATACAAAAAAATGTAATCGATTACAATTATGGCGAATATAGATGAGATGAAAGTAGGATTTGGATGGCAAATATACAAGAAGTAGCAAAAAAAGCAGGTGTGTCTGTTGCAACCGTATCAAGAGTATTGAATAACCATTCTTCTGTGAGCACGAGGACAAGATTAAGGGTTGAAAGTGCAATAAAAGAGCTGAACTATGAACCTAGTATGCTCGGGAGGAATCTTAGAAACTCTGAGAGTCGATTATTGCTTGTGTTGATTCCGAGTATTGCAAATCCCTTTTACACCGAAATTATTAACGGAATTCAAAACACCGCAATTTCCCATCAATACAACATACTACTTTGTGAAACAGACTCAAATCCAAAGCGGGAGAATATTTTTTTCAACATGGTAAAAAACAAGTTGGCCGATGGCATTATCTCCATGGATCCAGCCGTTAATAAGCAAAAATTAACCGAATTGGCCGATAACCATTCGATCATTCTTTGCAGTGAGTATGACGAGGAGGGGAGCATCCCCTATGTCAGCATTGATAGTGAGCTTGCCGCCTACCATGCTGTAAAGCATCTGATTCAGCTAGGCAATAAAAAAATTGCCCTCATAAATTCTGATGAGAAGTTCTTGTATGCGAGACAGCGTCGTCAGGGATATGAAAGGGCTCTTAAAGAGTACAGCTTGCCGATCCGTGAAGAATGGATTTATCATACAACCCAGCTTGATTTTCAGGATGGAGTTCATGCTATGCGAATGCTCCTTCGGTTAGAGGAAAAACCGTCAGCTGTATTTGCCGTTTCCGATACACTTGCGATCGGAGCGTTAAAGGAAATCAAAGCGATAGGCTTAAGGGTTCCTCATGATATAGCGGTCGTTGGCTTTGATAATATTGGATTCTCTAATATGACAAACCCAAGCTTAACAACGATATCCCAGCCAATGTATAAAATGGGCAGTACTGCTGCTACGATGCTGATTCACCATATACAGAATCGAAAGGTTGAAAGTACGATTTTGGATCATGAACTCATTATTAGAGAATCTACGATGGGATAAAGGAGGTTGGAAATTTGGGAATCACAGTAGGAATTATCGGATGTGGCTCAATTACGAGATTTCGGCATGCACCCGAGTACCAAGCCAATCCGTATGTGGAGGAGATTGTTTTTTACGACCGTCATTTCAAAAGGGCCAAGGAATTGGCACACCTATTCAATGGTCGAGCGGTAGAAGGTTTGGAGGAGCTTTTAAGGGATCCGAAAGTTTCTGCCATCAGTGTTTGTTCATCAAACGAGGTCCACCATCTACATGCGATCGAAGCATTACAGCATGGCAAGCATGTCCTTTGTGAAAAGCCATTTGCTAACAGCGTCAAATATGCTGAACAGATTCTAGACGCTGAAAGAAAATCAGGAAAAAAAGTGATGGTCGCTCATAACCAACGATTTACAAAAGCACACCAACTAGCAAAGGAGCTGATCGTGAGGAAGGAATTAGGGGAGGTATTAACCTTCAAAACATCATTTGGCCACCAAGGTCCAGAAAGCTGGGGAATTAACAAGTCGAATTCAACTTGGTTTTTTAAAAAGGAGCGCTCCCTATCAGGGGTAGCAGGGGATTTAGGCATCCATAAAATTGATTTGATCCATTATTTATTGGACGATGAAATAGATGAAGTGCATGCATTCCATGGAGCATTAGATAAAGTCGATGAGGATGGAAATCCAATCGAGGTTTGCGACAATGTAGTTTGTGCACTAAGGACGAGAAAAGGACGATTAGGAACAGCGTCATTTTCGTGGACGTACTATGGCTCAGAGGATAATTCCACGACGATCTACTGTCAAGAAGGAATCATGAAAATTTACCACGACACAAAATATCCGCTCATTGTCGAAAAAATGAGTGGAGAACGGATTAAATACGAGCTAGAGGCTATTCAGACAAATGATAACCAAACGAACACAGGAGTCATTGATGCCTTTATTGACGCCATTATTCACGATAAAGAACCAATTGTTACGGGACGACAGGCATTAGCAAGTCTGAGGGTGATTGAGAAAATACTAGGTTCAAAAAGCATTTTCTCTTAATTAACTGAGTATTTAATATATTATGACATAATTTGTAACGGATTACATTATATATGAGGTAACCAAAGGTTGAGATACGTTAGGAGGGAGTGCATGATCCAGCAGCTTGCCATCAATTCAAATACGTATCACGGTTTTTCTTTGGAGGATGCGGTTCGAGGATCTAGCCAAGCTGGCTTCTGGCAAATTGAATTAGCGGCAGTTCGGAGTCATACAGCCCATATTCTTCCTGAAATGTCACGAAGTGAACGGCACGAAATTAAAAAGTTGCTTGATGCTTACAGAATGAAATGTATTGGCATTGGGGCACATAGCAATGTTATGACAGAGGAAGGAAGAGAGAATCTATTAGCCAGTATTGACCTCACAATAGAATTTGGCTGCCGTTATTTAATCACAGCAACAGGTGATGCTCATGATGATGCTGACGTAATCGAAGATGAGCGAGTATTAGCTCAACACTTAATTCCTATCATTGAGAAATGTGAAAAGCATCAAAAAGTTCTCGTTCTTGAAACACATGGAAATAACTATGCAACTGGGATGTCCTTGAAAAAACTTGCTCAAGCACTCGACCACCGTTTCAAGATCAATTATGATACCGCCAATGTAGTTTTCTATGGAAACATTTTACCCTACGAGGATTTGGAAGCTTCGGTTGACAAGGTAGAGTTTATGCATCTAAAGGATAAGCTAGGGGCACCTCAGGAATGGAATTTCCCAGCAATCGGGGATGGCGAAATCGACTTTTCAAGAATATTCCAGACGCTAAAAAAAGCCGACTATAAGGGTCCGATTAGCGTAGAGATTGAATTTACTCCTCAAGGTCCGGAAAGTCTTGAAGAAGTGAATGAAAGTGTTCAACGGTCCTTCAGCTATCTATCTAGCATACTAGCTTGAAAGGAGACTAGATTATGAACATTGGACTTGTCGGTTTGGGCTTTATGGGTAAAACACATCTGCGTGCCTATCAACAAATGGAGAACGTACAGGTTAGAGCGATTTGTACAACAAGCAAAGGCAGAGATTTGAAAATAGAGGATCCGTTCACGGGCATCTTTGAATTAGAATATGAACACTTGCTACGGAGAAAGGATATAGACATCGTTGATATTTGCTTGCCGACCTTTTTGCATGAAGAAGCGATTATTCAGGCTGCTCGAGCGGGTAAGCATATCTTTTGCGAAAAACCATTAGCCCTATCCGTTCAGTCTGCAGAAAGAATCATCGATGAAGTGAAACGTCATGATGTGAAATTATTCGTCGGACATGTGCTCCGATTTTGGCCTGAATATGAAAAAGTAAAAGCATATAGTAAAAGCAACTTGAAAAATATTGAAATTGTACATGCGAAACGATTGGGTCAGCTCCCAAGCTGGAGTAGCTGGTTTCAATATCCTGAAAAAAGTGGTGGAGCACTGTTCGATTTGCATATTCATGATATTGATTTTGCTGTCTATTTGCTTGGAAAAGTAGAGAAGGTTTACGCTGTCGGCTGGCAAAATTCATTCGGTGCTTGGGATCATGTGATGACAACTCTCGAGTTTAAAAATGGAGGTAAGGTCTTTGTCGAGGCATCTCATAGAATGCCGGTAGGATATCCTTTTATAATGTCATTTCGAGCACAATCTGGCCAGCGAACAATCGAGTTTGAGATGAAAGCCGGTGAAAATATAGAGAATATCCCGGAAAGTCATCATCATTTCACCATTTTTGATGGCATGGAAAAATCTGCGATCAGTGTACCGCAAATAGATGCCTTTCAAAGAGAATTAACCTATTTTGTTGAATGTCTTGAAAAAAATAAAGAGAATACTGTTATTCCCTTAGCTGACGTTATTTATACTTTGAAAATATTAGAGGCCATCCAGCATTCTTTGGAAACGGGCGAGGTGATTCACGTCTAATGAAGGAGAGGGAAATCTAGCTTAGTGACTGCACAATTTTTTTACAAATTGTAAAGGGGGACATTTCTGTGAAAAAGATGTTCAGGCTGTTGGCATTAATCGTATTAGTCCTGATGCCAGTATTTGCTGCTTGCAATGGTGACTCTACCAGCAAGGATTCAGGGGATGATGGCAAAAAAGAGGCAGATGAAAACAAAAAATTTAAGATTGGGATTTTGGCGCCGGCTGTGACACATGGTTGGGTAGCCGCGGTTGCCTATCATGCGGAAGCGAGGGCAAAGGAGCTATCAGAGGAAATTGAATACCAAATTCAAACGAGTACAAATGCGGAGGAAATGACTTCACAGCTCGATGATTTGATGACGTGGGGAGCTGAGGCTATTGTCGCCTTTCCACAGTGGGAAGGGATGGAGGTTCCCATTCAGAGAGCACTGGATGCGGGCATTGAGGTGGTAAACTTTGATATTGCCATTAATGTAGATGGTGTTTATCGTGTTGCTGGTGACAATGAGGATATGGGGATTCAGGGAGCTCATTATATTGTTGAAAAAATCGGTACAGAAGGCAATATCGTCATGCTTGAGGTGCCTTCATCAGGTTCCGTATCTGAGCTTCGAAAGAAAGGCTTTGTTGAGACAATGGAAAAAATTGCTCCAAATATGAAAATCGAAACATATGCAACGAAATTCACGAGAGAAGATGGATTGAAGGACTTTGCGGATATTTTAACAAGTATGGATCAGATTGATGCTGTGTATTCCATGGATGATGAAACCTCCATTGGTGTTCTTCAGGCGATTAATGAAGCTGGAAGAACCGATATCAAAGTGGTCACCGGTGGTGGGGGGATGCAGGAATATTTCAAGATGATGCCAGAAAATGAGGATATCTGGATTCAATCAGCCCTTTATAGTCCAGCGATGGTGAAGGATGCACTTGATCAGGCTATTAAGATTTTAAAAGGGGAAAAGGTGGAAGAGGTAAAGATAATTCCAACGACCATTGTCGATAGAGATAATTATGAGGAATTTCTAGATGCGGGTTCACCTTATTAACTGTTATCTAAAGTGAGAGGGTATGGCCTTGCTATAGCCTCTCTTTTTGTAGGAGGTGAGATGGTGAAAATCGAAATGAAGGGGATCAAAAAGTCCTTTGGAAGTAATCAAGTGTTAAAGGAGGTTTCTTTTTCGATAAAAGGTGGGGAAATCTGCGCCTTGCTTGGTGAGAATGGAGCGGGGAAATCAACGCTTATGAATATTCTCGGTGGAGTGCATACACTGGATGCAGGGACTATCCTCGTAGATGGAAAGGAGGTAGAATTTAAGACCCCGGGACAATCCCAAGATGCGGGGATTGCCTTCATTCATCAAGAGCTGAATTTAATAAATGATTTGCCGATCTACGAGAATATGTTCTTGGGGAGAGAGATCAAAACGAAAAGAGGACTTCTTGATTTAGAAAAAATGAAGCAGGAAACCACAGATATGTTCCAGAAAATGCAGGTGGATTTAGACCCAGATATGATGGTTGGGGACCTTGATGCCTCTTATAAACAAATTGTTGAAATATGCAAGGCGATGATGATGAATGGCTCGGTGATGATTATGGACGAACCAACTACGTCTTTAACTGAGCAGGAAACGGAACGAGTTTTTAAATTGATGAGAACATTAAAAGAGCATAATGTTGGCATTATTTTTATCTCTCATAAATTGAACGAGGTGATGGAGGTCTGCGATCGTTATGTCGTGCTAAGGGATGGATGCTTAGTCGCGGAAGGTAGTGTCAGCAAGGTTTCGACCGATGACTTGGCGCAGTATATGGTCGGTTATGAGGTTAGAACGGAGTCTCTTCGTAGAGAGAGAACAATCGGCACGGAGATACTACGTGTCGAAGGACTTTCAAGCGAACCTTACTTTCGGGATATTCATTTTTCTATAAGAGCGGGTGAAATCATTGGATTTACCGGTCTCCTTGGAGATGGCCGAAGTGAGCTATTTCAGGCGATTTTTGGTGCAGAGGAAAGCACCTCAGGAAAAATGTTCCTGCACGGGAAGGAAGGAACGATGAAAAATACGACTCAGGCCATTCGAGCGGGTATTGCCTATGTCCCACGAAATCGAAAGGAAAACGCCATTATCAAGGATATGAATATTTTTGAAAATGCCTCCATTGTTACATGGCCGCAATTTGCTAGACGGGGAATCATTGATCGAAAGCGGCACGAGGACGTTTTTCATAAAAAAAGGCAAGCATTAAGGATCAAAATGGAAATGTTGACCGATCGCATTGATAGTCTTTCGGGCGGAAATCAGCAAAAGGTTGTGCTTGCCAAATGGCTTGTATCAGATCCTAAGCTTCTTATCTTAGACAACCCTACCCAGGGGGTTGATGTCGGAGCCAAGGAAGATATTTATGATATCATTCTGAAATTGTCGGATGTGGGAATTGCGATTGTCGTTTTATCTAGTGAAGCGCAGGAAATTATTCGCGTTTGTGACAGAGCTCTTGTCATGTACCATGGCGTTATTCAAGGGGAAGTGGCTGGAGAGGAGATGACAGAGCATCAAATCATGAAATTGGCAACAGGTGGAAAGGAGGGATAATGGATGGTTCAACAATTGGATAAGGGAAGGAACCTTTTGACGTGGTTCAAATACAAGTGGATGAATGCTCCTTTATTTAGTACAGCGATTGCACTGATTATTATGATTCTATTACAAACCTTGGTGCTCGGTTTTGATTATGATTCCTTTGGAAGCTGGTTTCAGGCTTGGACAAATAACTGGATTAACATCTTAAGAAATAACGCTAGTATAGGAATCATTGCACTAGGTATGACGTTAGTTATTATGACGGGTGGCATTGATTTAGCAGTAGGCTCGACTTTGGTGGCAACGGGTGCTCTTTCGATGATTCTTCTTGACACTGGGACAAAAGGGATTTTAGGAATGGTTGGTGTCACAGGAGTTCCGGCATTCCTGATTACGATTGTGGTTGTCCTCATTTTTGGCTATTTGCTCGGGGCGTTAATCGGGGTCACGGTGACGAAAGGGAATGTTCCGCCATTTATTGTTACGTTAGGTGCGATGATGATTTTTCGAAGTGTGACTCAGCATTTTATGCAAGGTTATAATACGAAGGTACCTGTAGAATTTTTACAGATTGCTAGTTTTAAAATTGGAAGCTATATGATAATGCCGATCATTTATTGGGCGATCATTGCCTATATTTTGTATTTTGTCTCCAAAAGAACGACTTTCGGAAGACAGGTTATTGCGGTAGGTTCAAATGAAAGAGCAGCTAAGCTTTCGGGTGTTAATGTGGATAAGGTAAAGCTTCGGGTATACGCCCTTATGGGACTCCTTGTTTCAATTGCGGCTATTATTCAGGTGTCACGGGTCGGTTCGATGGATTTTTCCAATGCGGGTAGAGGAGTGGAAATGGATGCGATTGCAGCAGCGGTAGTAGGTGGTACGAGTATGATGGGCGGAAGAGGGTTTATTCTTGGAACGGTATATGGAATGTTAATTATCGCAGTCATGAACAATCTTCTGAATTTGTTTGGAGTTCCACCATTTTTAAGAGAAGCGTTCAAGGGATTCATTGTGATTGGGGCGGTGCTGTTGCAGAGAAAGGAGAAAACATCCTAAATTATTAAAGGCTTTTGCAAGTCACCTGTTTGTAAAATGGAAAAAAGCTGGAGTCTTTGCTTTTTGATTAAGTCCCCAGCTTATAGTTATATTATGAATTGTTAAATGGCAAACACATGATTATCAATTCTCTCTACCACTTTTCGTGAGCGGATCCATTTGTCTGAAGCAATCTCTGGATTATAAAAGTAGACGGCGTGATCAAGGCGGTCTTGGCTGGTTAATGCATCTTCAACCGCTTCCTTTGCTTCCGGCGATGCTGGTTTCTTGATTTCCCCATTTTGAACAGGGGAAAATGCGTATGCATCTCCCGTAACCTCATACACAACATTTGTGATTGTATCTGGGAATTCAGGTGAATCCACACGGTTCAGTACCACTGTTGCAACCGCAACTTTTCCCTCGTAGGGCTCGCCCTTCGCTTCGGCCTCGACCAATCGAGCAAGCAAGTCCTTTTCTTTATCTGAAATGAGCTTTGATTCGTCTACATTTTCTTTTAAAGCAACCTGATTTGTAGGCTTACTTGGGTTTTTTGTATATTCATGGGCAGTCTTTTCAAAAGGATAGATACCCTCATCAGATAGATCCATTGCCATTACGATACTGCTTTGCATGACTAGAAAAATTAAAGTAGCCACACATGCCGCTACAAATTTTTCTCTGTAGAAATTTCTCATGCTGCTACCTCCTCGTATAGTAAGTTTAGAATCCTCTTTCGAGGTAATTTCCAGTTCGTTTATTGCTCTTTGATAACTTCATAGATGGTAGTTCAGATAGTGG